>NZ_JBSWYJ010000007.1:0-200589 GCF_056161045.1 Flammeovirga sp. AWQ4_249 | reverse complement strand
TTGTTCTTCTTGAAAAAAGAAACTTAATTATGAACTGAGAAAGAAATTAAACTCTGAATTAAAAACGAGACAGCGTTCAGTTTACACTCCCGAAGAATGAAAAAAGGCTTTCAAATAAATGAAAGCCTTTTTTTTATTCAACTCTTAGCCAAGTTTGAGTTTTATACATAAAGCCAATATAACCTCTCACTTGAAGTTTACCGTCTTCGACCCAAATCTTACCGTTATATATTTTACCATTTTCTGGTTTTAATATTTTTCCATCATCCCATTCATCACCATTTTTCTCCATATCCCAGATGATTTCCATACCTACAACTGGTTTATTTTTTTTATCTCCAGGGCAATTTTCACAAACTGTATTTTCAGGGTCAATAAGTAATTTGATAATTTTCCCATGCATTTTATCACCAACTTTATAAAGTTCTACGTGTGCTTTTGCCTCACCCGTTTCATCATCAATTGTTTTCCATATACCTAAAGCGGATGTTTCTTGTGCAAATAAATTTGAAGATGAAAAAATGATAAAAACGATAAAAAGGATTTTTCTCATAATAAAAAAGTTATGTATTATTCTATAATAATTTCTCTTCCTTCATAAAAATCTAATATTTTACGAGAGAAAATAAATTGGTATTTAGCTCTATTTAATTCTGCTTTCGCTATGTTTAAATTATTTTCTGCAACAACATAGTCAGTAGTAGAAGCTGCTCCAGAAGTAAAACGTTTATTTACTGATCTAAATTGTTCAATAAGCGATTCAACAGATTTTTTTGATGAAATATATGTTTTTTGAGCACTAATTGCATTGATATATGCTTGTTCAATATTAATTCTCAACTCATTAAGGCGTTGCTCTTTTTGTACTTCACTTTTTGTAATTGCGATTTTTGCCTTATTTACTTGAGTTTTTATATTTCTATTATTATAAATAGGTATTGTCAATTGGATTGCTGCTACCTGACGAAAACCATTTTCTAATTGTGTTTTTAAAGAATTGTCGGTTGGGTCAATTGGATTATAAAAAGAAGAAGAATAACTACTCGTAACATTACCGTTAAAACTTAATGAAGGATAATAATCTCCTTTTGCAATCTTTCTTTGAAATACAGAAATAGCAATATCTCTATCTGCTTGCAGAATTTCAGGCATAATTACTTGAGAAGTAAGATATACATCATTACTATTTTGAAAAACCATAGCTGTATCAGGATCTGCCAATTCAGGAATTACAATATCAAATGGAGTATTAAAATCCAATTGCATTGATTGCTTTAATGTAAGTATTGCAATAGAATAAGCATTTTCTGCTTCCGTTAATTGTCTATCTGTATCAGCCTTTTGAGAAAGTAAATCTAATAACTCTGCTAAAGGCACTGAACCTGCATCAACTAAGCGTTTCGTTCTATCTACTTGTTCAGTTAATGTTTTTACTCTTTGTTCTGATATGCCAATATTTTCATATTTGAAAATAGCATCAAGAAAGTTTTCAGTGACTTGGAGTAAAATATCATTTTCCATTTTCTTTTTCCCAAGTTCAGAGCTTTCAATACTTGTTTTAGATTGTTTTACTCTATTCCAAATTTTTCTACCTGTAACAAGTGGAACTTGAACTTGAGCACCAATATTACCTGTATTGATATTTTCTTGTGAACTGATGTTTGTAAAAGGATCAATAGTCAAACCTCTATTAAAGGAATGAGTATAAAAACCGTTAACATTAGGAATCCATTGGCTTCTTGCTTGGCGGTATTCTTCAGTTCTTTCATCTACATCATAATTTTGTAATTTGACAAGTAGATTGTTTTCAATCGCATATTCAACACATTGTTGATATGACCATTCTTTTTCTTGAGAGTAGGCTATGACACTATTAATTAGAAAAAGTATAGATAGAAGTTGACGTTTGTACATTATAAAAAATTTGTCTGTGAGAACAAATGAAGTAAAATTTGTATTTCGTTTCCAAAATATAAAAAGAAAAACTAACCTATTAAAGGTTAGTCGTCTACATTTGGTAAAAAAGTGACATTATGGACCCATTTTATGCTTTCAAGGTATTCTAAAGTTATATCACGAGGTCTTTCATCCATTTCAATAAACTGAGTTGCCTTTTGATTTTTTCCACTTCTGGATACTGTCATCTCTGCAATATTGACTTCTTCTTGAGCCAATAACATTGAAATAAAAGAAATTGCACCTTTTCTATCATCAGTGGTGACAATCATAGTAGGAGAGTTAGCACTAAAATTACATGAGAATCTATTTACTTCTCTAATAGAAATTATGCCTCCACCTTTGCTTACACCAACTAATGATAATCTTTTGTCGCCTTTTGTTAAAATTAAACGAATAGTATTGGGATGATGTTCTGATGCATTCCCAACAGGTTTAAATGTATATTCAAAATTATTTTCTTCTGCTGTATCAAAAGCTTGTTTAATTCCAGGATCATCTGTGCTTAAACCCATTAATCCTGCTATAATTGCTTTGTCAGAACCATGGCCTTCGTATGTTCTTGCAAAGGAATTGTAAAAAATAACTTCAGCATGATCAGGTGTTCCACCAATCATCTTATGTCCAACTCTTCCGATTCTTACTACACCTGCTGTATGTGAACTTGATGGTCCAATCATGATTGGGCCTATCATATCAAAAATACTAGACTTTTCTGCCATAATTAAGTCGGCTATTTAATGTTTATATGGTTGATAAAATGAATAAAAACTTATTCCTTGGATAATATATGTGTAGTGTAAATATCACTATTTTAATGTGAAATGAAATACTTTTATCGTGGAAAATTTATAATTACAAACCCAAGCCTGTAACTTTTCTTTATTTTCTATTAAAGTTATACCTACAGGTCCGCCATTAGAAGGTAATGAAAATAATTTTTTCTTATTCTTCAAATCAAAAACTTCTAATAAATTGTCAGCATATGCTGTTGAAAATAAAAATTGTCCGTTTTTCGATAATGCTATTGACCTTGGATCATCAGCGGTTTTCATTTCAAATTTTTTAGTAAAACGATTTATATCATATGCTGATATAATTTCTTTACTACTTTGTGATAAATATATAATTGAATCAAAAGAAACAAAATGTCTTGGAGATTGAACATTCTTGATTGTTTTAATTTCATTCAAAGATTTAAGATCATAAACAGATATATTATGCGATCCCATATTACCAATCCAGAGTCGATTATTAATATAATCAATAGATAAACCTCTAGGTGTTGCTTTTGTTTTGAAATGCTTAATTGTTTTCCAATTTGAAGGATTACCTCCCTTAATATTTATAACTGTACAAGTATCATCATGCCAATTTGTTACATATAATCTATGGTGTAAAGTATCTTCTACAATAAATTTTGGAGTAGTTTCAGTTTCAAAAAATGCAATTTGGGACATTATTGTAGTTTCATTTTCAATGATTTTTACTTTTTTATTTTCCTTGAAATCAATAAACGTATTATTATTTTTTAAGTCCCAAACACAAACTCCATCAGCATTATGTAAGCTGATCCACAAAAATCTTTCATTATGTGTTAATACTGCTTCTACTGGTTTTTCTTGAATAGATTTAACCCATTTTCTTTTAGAGTAATCAAAACCGACTCCTTCTGTAGGTTTAAATTTTAATGTCCGAGTTCTTCTATAGTTACTTGTATTAATTTCAATTACAGATAATTCTTCCAAACATAAAGCGTAAACTTTAGAACCATCTTTTGTGGCAATAACAGATTTAGGAGCCCTATCTACTGGGAATCTATTGGCTTTAATATATTTTATTGAATCATATTCGAATTCAATGTCCTTTTCAACTGAAACATTTTTGTTTTTCTGTTTTAATTCAGTCTCTGTAACACTATCTACCTTTTTAGTAGTTTGCTCTTTTTTAGTATAGAAAAAATATCCACTTCCAATAATTAAGAAAGTGGATATTACAGTAATTACTTTTTTTAAATTCATTTAATTACACAAAAAGTTTTACTGGATTAGTATTTATTTCTGTCTTGAAGAATGTTATTTCTTTAAAAATAGGAGACAGGTGATTGATTAATAAATCTGAAGTATATTGTTCACTTTCATAATGTCCAATATCAGCAATGACAATTTTTCCTTCAGCATCAAAGAATTCATGATATTTAAAATCACCTGTTACAAAGAAATCAGCATTCACACCAATTGCATTTCGTAATAAAAAGCTTCCAGCACCACCGCATAGAGCAACTTTTGAAACAATTTTATTTTTTAATGGTGTATGTTTAATACCCTCAGCATTAAAAACTGATTTTAGTTTTCTCAAGAAATCAACTTCTGATAGAGGTGGGTTTAATGTTCCATACATACCTGAGCCAATTTCTTTTGATGTACTTTCTATCGTATATAATTGATAAACAATTTCTTCATAAGGGTGTACTTGGTTTAATGCATTAAGAACTTTACCTTTTAAATGAGAAGGTAATTGCACTTCTAATTTAATTTCCTCAACACTTTCAAAAGAGCCTTTTTCACCGATTGATGGATTTGCATTGTTACTTGGTAAAAATGATCCAATCCCTTTTGATTGATAATTACATCCAGAATACTCACCGATTTTTCCTGCACCTGCATTAGCTAATGCTTTCGATACCTCTTCAACTGCATCTTGAGGTACATAAACATTTAATTGAAGATTATTATTTTTAATTGGAGACAAAATTCTAACATTTTCAAGTCCCATCAAATCTGCAATCTTTTTATTTACACCATGGATCATATTATCCAAGTTTGTATGAATAGCAAAAATACAGATGTCGCTTTTAATCGCTTTAATTACTGTTCTTTCAACATAATTTTTACCATTAAAACTTTTCAAACCCTTGAATACAATAGGGTGATGAGCTATGATTAAATTACAGCCCTTTTGAATTGCCTCATCAACTATTTCTTCTGTACAATCTAAAGTGACAAGAACATTATTAACTGTTTCATTACCGGTTCCTGTGATCAATCGAGCATTGTCATAGCTTTCTTGATATTGAGCTGGAGCAAAATTTTCAAGCTCTTTTAATATATCTTTAACTTTCATAAGTGTCTATATAGAATAAAAGCTCGAATCTAAAGAAACGAGCCCTTATTTTGAAATAAAAAAATGTTACTTTTTATTTCTTCTTCATTTTTTTATTAAAAGTAAGCACAGGGCGGATTGCATGATTGGCTACTTCCTCAGCAATACTTCCCATCAATAAATGTTGAAGCCCTGTACGTCCATGTGTAATTAAAGAAATCATATCAGCATCAATGAACTGAGCGAACCCTCTAATTCCTTCTTCTTCAGAAAAATCATTAAAAGTATGGACATCAAAATCTTTAAACCCATGTTCTTTTGCGAATTCATTTAAATGATTTATTGAAAAGGGAGTTGCCTCAAAGTTATTAGGCGTAATCACTTTAACTAAATGAACTTTTGAATTAAAAATATCTTGGAAGAATTTTAATGACTTTATGATTTCGTCATCTACTTTATGAAAATCAGAAGCAAATACGATATTCTTTGGACCAAAATTCTTTTCCTCTTTTTTTATAGTTAAAACAGGAACTTTAGAATGTCTTATAATCTTCTCAGTATTCGAACCTATTAAAACTTCATCAATTCCTGAAATTCCTTGAGAACCAATGATAATTAGATCCGTTTCATCTCTAACAACAAAATCAGCTAAATGCCTTTGAAGAGAATCAAATTCAATATGTTTTTGTATTTCAACACCAGGATTTTCTTCAATAATCTTATCTACTTTTTGAGTAACTACTTCAGCTAATTTTTTAGTATAATGCGTATAAACTTCCGGATCTTCCATTCCTATGTCACCAGCACCAAAAACGGATAGACTATCATAATGATTTATTGTTGGAACATCAATAACATGTAATAATGAAATTGAAGCATCACACTTCTTAGCCATTTGAATAGCTACATTTAATGCGTTATTAGCTTCAGGAGAAAAATCAGTAGGGACTAATATATTTTTAATTTCCATAACTCTTGATATTTTATTTTATATCTATGAATATACAATGAGTACTCATTAAAAACGTTGATGAAAGTCAATATAAATGTAAATTCTACAATAAATATGTTTTTCTTTAATTAGAAATATTAAAAAATGCATCCATAAGCATAGGGACAGATGCATCAGAATGACTTTCGCCTTCTACGTCAAACTTGTTGACATTTATATTTTTATTTAAAAGATTATTGAAAAGTTGAACTGTAGATGAATAGGGGATTAGTTCATCATTGGGAGAATGATATAAATTAATTTCATTATTAAAGTCAAAAGTTGTAACGCTATTTTGAAGTAAAGCATTATACATTAAGTTTTTAGTATCATGGTTTATTAATTCATCCATAAAAATAGGATTAAATAATGAATCTAAAGTATTTGGTAAAATACTATTTGCTTGTTCAATAGAAGACATTCCTTCTAAAACTAAAGGTAAATCTTCAATAACATCTTCTCTGAAAATTTCATTTAAAGGAATTTCCCATTCATAATAATGATAGTAAGCATAAGTTATCAGCGCAAGAAATGAGGGAGAACCATAAGTTTCTTCAGATAATATTTGATCCATAATATGCACTAAATCATAGCCTCCAGCACCAACATGAATTTCATTTATTGAAAAGTTGGAATTAATTTTTTGAAAATGTTGCATTGCTGCTAAAGTTGAATAACCACCTTGAGAATAACCTGTTATATAGCAATTAGATGTATTTTCTTTATGAAATAAATTTGCTAATTCAGAGGCTGCTAAAAGCATAGAATGAATATGCTCACCTGTTTTTTCTTTTATATAATAGTATTGATTAGAATCGGCAGTACTACCAAAACCAACTAAATCTGGGATAATAATATTGTATCCTAATGAAGCACCAAATTCATAAGTAGGGTTGTTGCTAATACTTGGTGCACTTGCTTCTGATAGAGTAGTGCCTCTATTAATAATAACCCAATCAGAACTTATATTTTCATTGGGAAATGAAACAACGCCAGACAATATAATCGGCTGATTATTTTTATCAGTAGAATGATAAGTTATCCTATAGCTTTCAAAGCCATATTCAATTAACGGTATTATCTCACTAAGGCCACCGATTTGTGCCAAAAGAATTAAGTTTTCGTAAGAATAATTACTCTTTACTTCATATGAATCTAGATAAGTAAAGGTTTCAGAGGTATTATTATTTTCTTCTTCATTACAACTTTGTATTAAAATTATACTGAATAAAGAAAGAATTGGAATTAGTTTATGATAAAGGGTCATGCTTATTTTTATTTTAAAAATTAATAAGCATGACCCTTTAAAACAAGAATATGATAAATATATATTAGCTTTGAATAGCTTCTTTATGTAATTTTTTTCTATTCGATGATCTTCGATTATAACTTTGCTTTAGGAAAGGATATGATAAAACTGATAACAAAATAATACCAGCACCTACATAAAATCCAGTAGTCATTGTCTCTTCTTCTCTAAAGAAAATTAATGCTAAAATAATTCCGTAAATAGGTTCTAAATTGACCGTTAAATTTACTTGAAATGCACTTAAACTTTTTTGAATTTCGACACATACTGCATAAGCTATTGTTGTACAGAGAACAGCAAGAATTAATAGATAGACAATATCCATCGTTGAAGGAATAGCTACTAATGTTTCACTATCAGATAAGAAAGGAAGGCATATAAAAGCTGTCGCAGCACCCCCAATCATTTCATAAAATGTAATTTTAGGGGATGAGATTGTTTTGACATATTTCCCGTTTAATACAGAAAATAATGAACCTACAAAAGCTGCACCTAAGGATAATGCTAATCCTAAGGCATGATCGAATTCAAATTGGAAAATGATATATAGACCTACAATTACAAATAAACCAAGAACTACCTCATATGGTTTGATACTTGTTTTTGTTAATAATGGTTCCAATATCGAAGTAAAAAGAGCTGTTGTAGCTATACCAGCAAGGCAAACACTAATTTTTGAAATCTTTGCAGAAGCAAAAAATAAAATCCAATGAGATGCTACTAAGCCACCTGTTATTAATAACTTTGTTGCATCTTTCCAATTAACTTTTAGTTCCCAACCTTTCATTTTCATGAAAATGCCCATTGAGATGGCTGCAATTAGAGTTCTGTAGAAAACTAACTGAAATGAGTCTAATTCAATTAGAACGCCGAGGATTGCGGTGAATCCCCAGATAAATACAATGATATGTAATTTAAGTTGCTCGTTGAACATTCTTGACGGAAGTATGTATAGGTGTTATAAAATTGTATCTCAAAGGTATAAAAAAAGAGTCTAACATTATTATAATGCTAGACTCTCTTTCCTAAATAAATCTTACTCTTATTTTTGAACTTTAAAATAAAGCCCAATTGTTACAAAGAAGAAGATAATATTTGGTAGCCATGCTGCTAAGAATGGACTTAATGTTTCTGCTTCTGCAATAGCTCTACTCATAATTACCATTAATAAGTAAATAAAGGCGAGAACAAATCCCATTGCAATTAAATATCCAGATCCGTGTCTTGATTTCATTGATGAAACACAAACACCCATTAATGTTAGAATCAAGATGGCAAATGGATAAGCATATCTTTCGTAAAGTGCGTTTTCATATACACCTAAATTGGCGACGCCTCTACTTCTTTCTTGTTCAATATAATCTGAAAGCTCACTGTTCGTCAAAGTCTCGTGAAGATTGTACTTACTTTCAAAGTATTTTGGATCAAGATTTAATTTCTTTTTTAAAGAATTACCTTTTGAAAAACTTTGTGTACCGTTTTTATTAAACGTATACTTCTCGTATTTATCAAAAGTCCACTCTTTGTTTGCCGAATCCCATTGAATTCTATTGGCTGAAATTTTTTCAAGTAATGTATTACCATCAAAAGTTTCAAGAGTAGGGCGGTAACCTCTTTTTATTCTATTATTATAGCTTTCTACATATAAGTAAGTTGAATCGCTCACTCTGTAGTGAATATCTCTTTCATTAAAGTAATAAGGGCTCTTTAAATACTTGATTTCAAAAGCAACTCTCGTTTTAGCATTGTTAGGAACAACATATCCCACTAAAGCGAAAATTAATAAACCTACGATAGAAGAACCAATTACATAAGGTAATAAGAATCTTGGGTAACTCACACCATTACTCAAAACAGCAATAACTTCTGAGTGAGCAGCCAATCGTGCAGTCATAAAAACTACTGCGATAAATATTGATAATGGACTTAGTGTATTAACCCAGTGTATAAATAGGTTGATATAGTATTCAGTAAAGACATATCCAAAGTCCAAACCATGTTTTAAAAAGTCATCTTGTTTTTCTGTGTAGTCAATAACACAAACAATGATGTTCAGTAACAGTACTACAAAAATAAATGTTTTAAAAAACTTTTTTAGAATATACTTATCCAGAAGTTTCATATTGTCTGTCGTAAGTGTTTTAATTCGACAAAATGGCAAAAGCCTAACCGATTACAAAAAAAGAATTCATCCGTTAATTTTGCAACGTTATAAGCAATTGAATACAGATTAATTGATTCTTTTAACGTTGTTTCACAACAATGGATGATAATTAAAAAAGAATTGGATTATAAAATGAAAGCCTTTCGAGAAAAAACTCAAAAGGCTTTCTATTATATATTATATCTAGAATAATAATTATTCTACGATACCAATTTTCAAGCTATTTGTTTTACCTTTCTTAGCGATTGGTAAAGCAGCGATGTTAACATACTTGTCACCTTTAGCAAGGAATCCTTTTTGTACTAAGATTTCTTCTAATTCTTTGAAAGTATCAGTTGAAGATTCTTTTGGTACATAATGGAAAGCTTTCACACCCCAAACAATATTCAGAGTAGCAGCTAATTGCTTGTCTGAAGAGAAAATAAAGATATTTGTCTTCGGACGGTGTCTTGAAATTCTAGAAGCTGTGAATCCAGAATTAGTTAAACCAATAATAGCTTTAGCATTTAAGTCAGCTGAAATACTTGAAGCAGCTTGAGCAATCAAGTTTCCTGCGAATGCTGAGCTTTCAGGGTTGAAATCATAAGTCTTGCTATAGATGTTGTTATTTTGACGTTCGATAGCAGTAATGATTCTAACCATTGCTTGTACAGTTTCAATTGGATAGTCACCTGCTGCAGATTCAGCTGATAACATTACAGCATCAGTACCATCAGCTACTGCGTTTGCAACATCATTTACCTCCGCACGAGTTGGACGAGGGTTGTTGATCATTGATTCCATCATCTGAGTTGCAACAACTACAGGTTTAGCTGCTCTGTTACATTTTTGGATGATTTCTTTTTGAAGCATTGGTACATCTTCAAAGTTAATTTCAACACCTAGGTCACCACGAGCTACCATTACAGCATCAGTAACTTTAAGGATTTCATCAAAGTTTGTAATTGCTTCAGGACGTTCAATTTTTGCAATAATTTTTGCGTTTGAACCTTTAGATTTGATGATTTCTTTTACTGAAGTGATATCCTCAGGAGTTCTTACGAATGATAAGGCTACCCAATTTACACCACATTCTAAACCAAATTCTAAATCTCTTCTATCTTTTGCAGTAAGTGCTGCTTCTGAGATATTTGTATCAGGTAAGTTCATTCCCTTACGTGATTTTAATTTACCTCCGTAAACAACTTCACAGATAATTTCGTTTGCTTTAACCTCTTTAACTCTAACACATAAGTTACCATCGTCGATAAGAATGTTATCACCTGCTTTAACGTCTTTTACGATGTTAGTATATGAAGTAGATACCTTGTCTTTTGTACCAACTACTGGAGTGTTAGTGATAATAATTTGCTCGCCTTCAACAATCTCGACAGCTCCACCTTCCATCTCACCGATACGGATTTTAGGACCTTGTAAATCTTGTAGGATAGCAGTGTTATGACCGAACTTTGAATTGTACTCGTTTACCCAATCGATTACTTTCTTGTGCTCAGAATGAACGTCGTGTGAGAAATTTAGACGGAATACATCTGCACCTGCGTGAATAAGCTCTAAAATCTTTTGCTTATCTCTTGTAGCTGGTCCAATTGTAGCGACGATTTTGGTCTTGTTGATTGCGATACTCATAGTTCTTAATTAACGAATATATAATTTTAAATTGTCTTGAGTCAAAATAAAGAAATCAGATATGACTGATATTTTATTTTTGTACTCTATATTTGAAACACATGCGAATTTATTATATTCCAATTTATAGAACAAGTCCTATTTAATCATCTTATATTAACAAATGCAATTAAAAATAGAAAATGCCCTTTTGGACCGTCAAAAAAACAAGAAAAAAACGCTTGCCGTCTTGATCGATCCTGATAAGTGGACAAATGAACAATATTTTTTCTTAAAAAATGGAGATAAAAATCATTTGCCAGATATATTTTTAGTTGGAGGAAGTCTTTTATCTTCAAATGTTCTAAAAAGGACTGTTCATGAATTAAAAGAACTTGGAAAACCTGTCATTTTATTCCCAGGAAATGCCATGCAAGTAACTTCTGAGGCTGATGCTATACTTTTTATGTCATTAATTTCTGGAAGAAACCCAGATTTTTTAATTGGTCAACAAATACATGCTGCTCACCGTGTGAGAGAGGCAAACTTAGAAGCAATACCTTTAGGGTATATTTTAGTGGAGAGTGGGGCGACTACATCTGTACAATATATGAGTAACACTCAGCCAATTCCGTTTAATAAAGATGATATCGCTAGGAGTACAGCTATGGCTGGTGAATTATTAGGTTTAAGAGCTTTTTATTTAGAAGGTGGAAGTGGAGCTAAACAACCAGTTTCAAATTCAATGATTAGTGGAGTGAGAAAAGCAGTAGAAGGATTGTTATTTGTAGGAGGTGGTATCCGTAATATTGAAACAGTAAAAGAAAAGTTTAATGCTGGGGCTGATGTAGTCGTTATCGGTACTGCATTTGAGAACAACCCCAACTTCTTGAAAGAAATACGAAATATTATTTAGGTGTATTTCCTTGATTTTGACCCTTTTTGAAAGGTTTCTTAAAATATTTTTTCTTTGAATTACTATTATTTCCTCCTTGATGATTCTTTTTTTGGAAATTATTTTTATTCCCACTAAAATTACGACGAGGAGGTCTCCTTTTTCTTATCACTGGATTATAAGCTGGCCCAGGGCCTAAGAATTGTGGATTTTCAGGTTTATCTACTTCTAATTGAATCAAATCTTCAATTTTACCAAAAGATTGTTGCTCTTTGCTACTTTCACTAATAAAAGTCACAGCAACTCCTTTTCTTGAAGCTCTTGCAGTACGTCCAACACGGTGTACATAATCTTCAGGATCTTTTGGAACGTCAAAATTAATTACTAATTCAACAGTATCTACATCTATTCCACGCGATATAATATCAGTACCTACTAAAATTTTTGTTTGTTTTCCTTTAAATCTAAGTAAAACATCTTCTCTTTCTTTTTGATCAAGATCTGAACTAATACCTTCTACACTTAAACCTCTTTTTGCTAATGCTTGCGCAATTTCTTTTACTTTAGATTTTGTAGAAGTGAAGATGATTACACTTTCATAATTTTCTTGTTGAACAAGATAATCAACCAAAAGATTTTTTTGATTTTCAAAAACTAGATAAGCAAGCTGAGTTACATTTTTAGATGTTTTTGAAATGGCAATATTAATCTCAATTGGATTATGTAGAAGTTCCTTCGCTAGTTTTCTAATTTTAGGAGGCATAGTCGCCGAGAAAAAGACATTTTGTCTCTTTTTTGGTAAATGTGATGCGATTTGAAGAATATCATCATAGAATCCCATATCCAACATACGATCTGCTTCATCTAAAATAAGGTTTTTTACCTTACTTACATTAGCGCCAATATTAAGATGAGATAAAAGTTTACCTGGAGTGGCAACAATTATATCTACACCTCTTTTCAAAGCATTTCTTTGATTTGAAAATGTACTTGAATCTCCGCCATATACAGGCATAGAGGTCACAGGAGTGTAATAAGATAACCCTTGAATTTGATAATCTATTTGTAGGGCTAATTCTCTAGTGGGAACTATAATTATGGTATGTGTCTCTGTTCCATCATAATCAGACATATGAATCTGATCCATGATAGGTAATAAAAAGGCTGCAGTTTTTCCTGTACCTGTTTGAGCACATGCTATTAAGTCTTTTCCATCCAAGATAGCAGGAATTGCCTGAGCTTGAATAGGAGTTGGTTCTCTAAAATTCATGGAGTAAATGCCGTCTAAAAGATCGTCATTTAACTTAAAATCGTCAAAAGTCACAATGTTTGAATTTATAGTTAAAAAATTTTTGATATCTATTTTTCCTTACGGTATGCATCAGTTGCTTGTCGAACCGAAGGATGTTTTTCTAATAAACCTTGAGCAATTTCTCTAGTAACATTAATTTCATCCATTACCATACGGATTGCTCTTTCTTCCAATTTATGATTGGTAAGTTGCATATCGACCATTTTATTGCCGATTACTTTACCTAATTGTATCATTACTGAAGTAGAAATCATGTTCAAAACTAATTTTTGAGCTGTTCCTGCCTTCATTCTTGTACTACCTGTAACAAATTCAGGCCCTACAATTGCTTCAATAGGAAATTGAGCAACTTCAGCCATTTTGCTATTTGGATTACAAACAATACAACCTGTTAATATATTATTTTGGTTTGCTTTTTCAAGTCCTCCAATAACATATGGAGTTCGACCGGAAGCTGCAATACCTATTAACGTATCATTCTCAGAAATATTTTCATTTTGAAGATCAATCCAAGCTTGATTTGGATCATCTTCAGCATGTTCAACAGCTTTTCGAATAGCACCGTCACCACCAGCAATTAACCCAACTACTAGGTCAAAAGAAACACCAAAAGTAGGAGGGCATTCTGAAGCATCAACGACACCTAATCGTCCACTTGTCCCTGCACCAATGTAAAACAAGCGACCACCTTTTTTCATGCGTGGAACTATCTCTTTAATCAATGCTTCGATTTGAGGGATTGCTTTTTCTACGGCTTTAGGAACACTCTGATCTTCTTTATTAATGTTATGTAAAAGTTTATTTACATCCATCTTTTCAAGATCATTATAATTTGATGACGATTCTGTTATCATTTTTTCTATTTGATGATGAGCAACAACAATTAAATTTGTTTGAACCACAAATATACATCAAATAGTTTCTGATCATAATAGATTATAAAGTATTACTGATTTAAAGATTCATCAATAATTTGATCAATATGAGAGGAAACTTCATCTAAATCTTCAAAAGCAAACTTTAAAAGGGATTGTGTAGTGATATGATTGGCGTTTATTACACCAAAAATATAGCTACCTGATTTACTATCAGATAATTTGACATTTTGAATGATTTTTTCACCAACTTTTTTAAGGCCTACAACATGAGCACCTTCTTCATATCTAGCTTCTAACTTGTAAATTGAATCTTGACCACCAATTAGTAAATTATTCATAATATGAAGAATTTCTTCAATCATGATATCTTTTTTGAATGGTATGATAAAGAAATTTAAATCTTCATTAATTTTTTCAATGTATAATGATTGATCTTCTTCTTCTTCAATTACTTTTTTAATATTCTTATCAATAGATAAAGCTAGGGGATTTATTTTTTTAGCAAAATAATAATTACTAGGGTATTTGTCACTTAATATTAATCGATCAGCAAAAGCTACATCTTGCCAAGACACTTTATCTTCTAAAGTAGCCATGCTAATTAATTCATTTTGTGAATATGCAACTGTATCTTTCCAAATAAATTTCTCCATCACTTTAGACTCTGCTAACACCCAATGTGCAGCAGTTTCTAAAGTAACTTCTTCATTTGTATATAAACAAACATCAGTATCTAAAGCTAAAACTTTATCCACCCAGTTAAAATCTTGATCTAATTTTACCCAAGTCGCTAAACTATTATTTCCTGTAGGAGCAAAAGAAACTGTATTTTCTTCCTTAGCAGGAGCATGATTCGTTATAGTGATAAAGTATTTGATATTCATATTCTTATTTTTTATAGCAGTTCAATACTATAAACACGAAATTGCTTGAAAATAATTCATTCGGAATTGTCAATAAATGTCAAACGCGTCTAATATTATCACAAATAATAGCGGTAGCAATAGCAACATTTAAGGATTCCGCATCACCAAAACGAGGAATAGTAATTTTATTATTTAGAATAGCATGGATCTCATCACTTATGCCATGTGACTCGCTTCCCATGACCATAATTGATTTATTTTTCATCTTAAATTGATGAATGTTTTCACCATTCATATCAGCTCCAATGATTTGAACATCTTTCTTTTGAAGTTCTTTTAGTTTTTCTGGCAAATCAACCGAGTGGCATTTGATTCTGCTAAAAGCTCCCATAGTTGATGCTACAACTTTTGGAGAAAATGGATCGGTACATTGTTTTGACAATAAAATATCCTTAATACCATACCAATCAGCAATTCTCAATATTGTTCCAAGATTACCAGGGTCTCTTACATCATCTAAAGCTAGAGTGAAATCAGATAAATCAGAAGCACTTGGAATTGAAAATTCGGGAATTTCAACTACGGCTAAACCTGTATCATTTGTTTGAAGGTGTCCGTTTTGCTTAAGAAGAGTTGGAGTTGTTTCATCCACCACTTCAATTTTAGAAAGAAGTTTATCCGAAAGGAGTGGAGCTAACTTTTCTGTATAAAATAAAGCTTTAATTTTTAAATCAGAACGAAACAATTCTTCAAGGTTTTTAAAACCCTCAACAATGAAAAGATTACTTTCCTTTCTTTTTTTCTTTTGTTGTAATGCTCTAACTTCTTTACTCCAACGTTTGTTCATAGTTTAAATAAATTATCTTCTTCTAAATTCTGGAATTTCTAGCATATCAAAAACATGATTTGTATTTGAAAATGAATGATTCACTCTATTGGAAAGAATTATAAGAAATGCTTCTGATTCAGGGTAATGGACAAATAATGTTGAGTAACCACGCCACCATCCACCATGGTAGATGACATTTGTTCCATTTGAAGTTTTATATAATCTCCACCCAAATCCATAATTGAATTTACCTCTTCTTTTTGGACTTTGGAAGGTAAATGCTTTTTCTTTACTCTTTTCTGATAAAAGTGAATCTCCTAACAATGCTCTATGCCACTTAAACATGTCTTCAACATTTGAATAGACACTTTTATCACCAAGTACACCATCTAACATATATTCTTCGAATTTTCTTGCTCTACCCGAATGACCAATTGCAACATTTTCTTGTTGAACTTTTATTGGGTCAAAAGTAAAAGTAGAATCCATGTGTAATGGAGTGAAAATTCTTTCATCTAGGAATGTAGAAAAAGGCTTGCCAGAAACTTTCTCAACAATAGAAGCCAATAACATGTATCCTGTATTCGAATACTTGAACCTTCTATCTGGTGAACCATATTTTCCTGGAACATATTCATACATAAAGTCAATACACAATTGATTATTGATTGGTGTATGTTTATCCTCTAATTTCCTATCCATAAGATAAATGTAATTAGGTAAACCAGAACGGTGGTCCAATAACATTTTAATGGTAATTCCTGGATAAGGAAATTCAGGGAAATATTTATTTATGGAATCTTCTACTGTAAGTAAAGAATCTTGCTCTAATATTAAAATAGCACTTGCTGTAAACTGTTTTGATACAGAGGCTAATTGAAAAACATCATCATCTTGTAATTTTGTTCTTCTTCTTATATCTCTATATCCAAAAGCCTTTTTATAGACGATTTGTTGATTTTTACCACCAAGGACAATGCCGTTGAATCGTCTTTTTTTATATAGTTTAGTGAAAGTAGAGTCAAAAACATGCTGAAATGAATCTAATTCAGCATTTGACAATGTATCAATACTTTCAATTATTATCTCTTCTTTTTCTTCATCATTGGTTACTTCTTTCTTTTGACAAGAGAAAAAAGAAAGAAGTAAAATAGAAATGATAAGAAACCTATAAAATCCACCCACAACTATTACTTCTATTTAATTTCGAAGTCTAATAATTTTTGATCTTCAATAAAACCTTCAATTTTGTCTCCAACAGAAATAGGAGAGACTCCTTTTGGTGTACCTGTAAAGATCAAGTCACCTTTTCGTAGTGTAATGAACTTAGAGATAAATGAAATGATTTCATCTACATTCCAGATCATCATACTAGAATTGCCATTTTGTTTTTCTTCACCATTAATCTTAACCGAGAAATTAATATCTTGAATTGATTTAAAATCAGCTAATGGTAAAAATTTAGAAATAGGGGCGCTACCATTAAAACCTTTCGCTAGGTCCCAAGGTAATCCTTTTTCTTTTAATTGACTTTGTATATCTCTTGCAGTAAAATCAATGCCTAAACCTACTTCATCATAATAACGGTGAGCAAATTTTTCTTGGATATATTTTCCTTCTTTACAAATCTTCACGACAAGTTCCACTTCATGATGAATGTCTTTTGAAAATTCAGGATAATAAAAAGGATCATTATTCCTAAGTACAGCTGTATCTGGTTTAGTGAAAATTACGGGTTGTGTTGGTCGCTCATTGTTTAATTCATTGATATGATCAACATAATTTCTTCCTATACAAATTATTTTCATGAACTGCGATATATTAAAAGATAAAAAAAGCCCGATATAATGAATTTATCGGGCCATTTATAATGAGTTAGGAAAATTACTTTTTCTTTGTAGTTTTTCTACCTCTTGTTGAACGTCTCTTAGGAGTAGCTTCTACTTCTTCAATAATTTCAACTTCTGTAAGAACTCTACCACAGTGCTCACATACGATTAATTTTTTCTTCTCACGAATGTCAGCCTGACGTTGTGGAGGTACAGTGTTAAAACAACCACCGCAAGCACCTCTTTTTACAGATACTACAGCTAAACCATTCGAAGAGTTTTCTCTAATCTTATTGTATGATCTTAATAATCTCTCATCAAGATGTTTAGTTGCTTTATCACGTTGCTTAAGAAGCTTTTGCTCGTCAACTTCACTATCAGCCATGATTTCATCTAATTCAGATTTCTTGGCTTGTAGATCAGCTCTACGCTCTTCTAATGCTTCTTTCGTGTTAACGATTTTATCACGCTTTATTTTTTCTTCAGCTTCGTTATCACGAATTTTCTTTTGTGCAACTTGGATATCAAGATCAAGCATTTCCATTTCCTTGTTGATAGCATCAAACTCTCTGTTATTTCTAACATTCATTTGTTGCTCTTCAAGATAAACGATTCGCTTCTTGAAATCTTGAATTTTACCTCTTAATTGTTCAATATTTGCCTCAACGTTTGCAAGATCTCCTTTGAAATTTTCGATACGTGTTTCGAAACGTACAATTTCATCCTCTAAATCTTGAACTTCTTCAGGCAAGTCGCCGCGTAATTTGCGGATTGCATCTAGTTCGCTGTCGATATGTTGTACTTTCGAAAGCGCTTCGATTCTTTGGGCGACGGTATTCTCCATAGGGATTGGTAAAACTAAAGTGTTACATTAAATTTTTTCCTCATGCATAACACATACTATGCAAGGTGCAATTTTAGTAAATAAATTCGACTTTTTCAGTATAAATTAGAATTAATAACGAATCTATTTTCATTAATGCAAAAAAAAGGCTAACAAATCACTTGTTAGCCCTATTAAGTGCTCCCAACAGGGCTCGAACCTGTGACCCTCTGATTATGAGTCAGATGCTCTAACCAACTGAGCTATGGGAGCTGCTTTTCCTTGAAAGCGTTGCAAATATAGCAGATTGTTTTTGAACTTTGCAAAAGAAAAAATAAACTTTTTTTGGATTATTTTTTAATTGATTGGTAAACAAGATTTTATTTTAAAATAAAAATTCAAAAAATATACAATCACCCTTAATTGTTTAAGTTTTTTGTATACTTTTTAGATTTTAGAGGAATAATAAAAACTTCAATTATTAATTTTCTAACGCTCAATATTTAGCTTTATTAAGAAATACATATTAGAATAGTATAAAAAAAGACAACATATATTGTTGCCTTACTTCTTTTAGAGTTCAAGAGAGGTAAATGTAAATTTTTCTCCATCGAATAATCCTTTATCACTAATTTTTAATTGTGGTATGACCAAGAGTGCCATAAACGATAAGGTCATAAAAGGATCATGTAAAGTACTTCCATACTCTTTTGCCTTATCTAAAAGTAATTCATATGCTTGGGCGACATCACTACCATCCTGATTTGTCATAAGTCCAGCGACAGGTAGATTCAATCTGTTGATTTCACCTCCAGCGACTATACTTAAACCTCCTTTCATATTTATTACTTCATTAACTGCTTTTGAAATGGCTTCATCAGAAGTTCCAACCGCAACGATATTATGAGAATCATGTGCTACTGTAGAAGCTATTGCTCCTTTGTTAAGTCCGAAACCTTTTATAAATGCAATAGCAGGTTTTTCATCTTTGTATCGGTTTACAACACATATTTTCAATACATCTTTTTCTTGAAAATCTGAAACCGAGATATGCTCTTCAGAAGTTATCAACTGTCCGTCATGTGCGACGATACACCTAACCTTTTTATCAGGATCTAAATCGCATGAAAAGTCTGACACATGTTTTTTATGACAACTGAAATTATTAATTATTTCAGCTTTAGGTGTATCAAATAATTCCTTGCCATTTTCAGCTACTTTTTCACCATTAATATAAGTTTCTAATACATTAAAATTGGTGATATTATCTACAACGATAAAATCCGCTAAATCACCTTCTCTTAATTGACCAACATCTAAATCGTAATGATTAATAGTATTGATAGAAGCAATCTTAATTACATTAAATATATCATCTCCAGCCTGAATAGAGCGATGAACAAATTTATCAATATGATAATTAATTAGTTCATGTGGGTGAGAGTCATCAGTACAAAACATTAAAACCTCAGGATTAGTCTTAATAAGAGGGCATAAAGCATTGTAGTTTTTAGCGGCACTACCTTCTCTTATTTGGATTTTCATCCCTGCTTCAATTTTATCTTTAGCCTCTTCAAGCTCTACACATTCATGATCTGTGGAAATACCAATACTAGCATATTGTTTAGCATTTTCACCTTTTAATCCAGGAGCATGACCATCTATGGGTTTATTGTATTTCTTTGCAGCAAGAATTTTAGCTGTAACTTCAGTGTCACTGTTCAATACACCTGGCCAATTCATCATTTCTGCCAAGTATTTAATATCATCACTTTTAAGCAGATTTCTGATATCTGTTGCATCAATTACTGCACCTGCAGATTCAAAATTAGTCGCTGGAACGCAAGAAGGAGCACCAAAATTAAATTTCAATGGTGTTTTCTTGCCATCTTCTATCATATATTTCACACCTTTTAAACCAAGAACATTTGCTATTTCATGAGGGTCAGAAACTGTTGCAACAGTCCCATGTCTTACGGCAATTTTAGCAAATTCAGTCGGTACCAGCATTGTACTTTCAATATGTATATGAGCATCTACAAAACCAGGCATGATATATTGTTTTGTATCTTTTGCTGACTCATCATACTCTATAGAAATAATTCTTTTCCCTTTAAATTTTAAGGTCCCAGGAAATATTATTCGTCGGTGAACATCTACAATATATCCTTGTAATACTTTTTCCATTGTTGAAGTTAATAAATGAAACAAACGTGAACCAATCCAATCACTTTTGTTTAAAAAAGGGTTATTTTAATAGTTAGGGTATAATAGTTTAGTAAATTACTTAAAATACTAATGCGTATGCAACTGTAACATCAAATCTTGATACAGAAAGGTCGTTTCCTTCTACTCTTGATATATCTGATAGCCCCGTTACATATCTAAAATCAATCATAATATTTTCTACTAAGGCTCCAATACCAAATACTAATGAAACATTAGAATCATTTAGATATCGCATACCATCTCTTTCATTGGTGCTTTCAGAAGGAGCAAGGCTTCCATCTAAAATGTAAGTAGACCCATCTTCCTTTGCTTTGGCTAACACACTAATCATAGGACCTGCATTAAAGAAGAACCTTGTTTTCTTACCAAATGTTAGCTTTGCAAGAATTGGAACATCTACATAATTAAGGCTTACCGTAGTTCCTTCGGACCCTGATTTTACAAAAGAATACATGACTTCTGTTTGCATTGAAAACAAATCACTTGTAGCTGCTTCTACAACAACTCCGAATGTCATATTAGGCTTGTATTTAAAATCATTCGGTCGATTAGTCTTAATTTTTGATATCGTGGTACCAACTTTTCCAGCTACCATAATACCTTGAGCATGAATAGAGTATGTACCCAGTAATAGTAATAGAACCAAAAATATTTTTTTCATATATCATTAAGAGTAAGTACGTTCAAAAAATTGATAATTACTAAGGTAATACAGTTTTGAATGAATTAATAAAAAAAGTGAGATTTCTTAAATTAGAAATCCCACTTCATCTTTATCTCAATAATATTATTTGTCCTGACCTTTCTGTTACGGAGCCATCTTTTTCAGATGTATATCGAATTGTAAATGTATAACTACCAGACATCATGTCTGCTCCTTTGTATTTACCATTCCAACCGTTACCTGGTGTACTAGCTTCTTGAGATGTTTTATATTCTCTATGGAAAATAGATTCACCCCAATTGTTATATACATGGAAATCAATATCAATTGCGTATGCAGGTTCTAATAAGAATTCATCATTAATACCATCACCGTTTGGTGAAAAGGCATTTGGTGTATTCATACGTGCTGGACAAATTTGATTCACAACAATTGTATCAATTGTAGTACATCTTGTAACATGAGTTTCATCAGTAATCAATACTGTATAAACTCCTGATCTATCTCGTGTAACAACTCTTGAAGTTTCACCATTATCCCAACTATACGTAAAGTTATCACCTTCAACTGCTCCAACTTGAAGTAAATCTCCAAACTCAAAACAGAATGTTGTGTCTTGCAATACTCTTTCAGGGTTAGGATAGAAAGTTGCATCAAACTCATGTACAAATTCACACATCGTTCCTGATTCATGTTGGATTCTGCTTCTAACAGTGTATGTTCCATTACTTAAAACGTCTATAGTAGGAGTAGTTTCTCCATTACTCCATTCGAATGTCTGAATAACACCATCATATTGTGGAATTCTAGCATCAAATGTAATTGGAACAGTTTCACATGACTCTAATGTAAATTCTGTATCTAATGCAGGAATCACATGCACATTAATATCTTTTGTATTAATACAGCCTTGAGCATTAGTAACAGTTAATGTATATGTTTCATCTTCTAACGGACCAACTGTAATATTTTGATTCGTCTCACCTGTACTCCACGAATATGTTACTGGAACATCAATAGTAGGAGATAAAGTAGTAGTTAAACCTTCACAAATCCATATATCTGATGGTATTGTAATTACTGGTAATGGTGTCACAGTAATAGAATCTACATATGTATTGGTACAACCACCATTATTGGTTACTTCAACTAAAATTTTAAAAGTACCCGCTTCAGGGTATTGAAAGGATGCATCCGTATTATATGCATCGAAAATAGCACCATTTTGTTCATTATAATCAAAATCCCACTTCACAGATTTAATTCCATGATCACCTCCAGTTCTTAATTGTGGTGTCGTATTTATAAATTGTGCTGTTTCACCAATACAAATATTTCCGAAAGTAAATCTAGGTGTAGGAATTTCATAGATATGAACATCATCTGAGAATGCAGGTGAAATACAACCTGCTGGAGTAACAATTCTCATAGACACTGTCTGAGTTCCAATCGAATTAAATGTATATGTTGTATCTCCTAATGATGTCGTTTCATAATGTCCATCATTATCGAAATCCCATTGATAAACACTTCCTGATTGTGGTACCTCAGAATTTCTAGTTGAGAAGTAGATTGTTTCTCCTTGACAACCAAATCCTTTATCTACTGTAAAATCAGCTAATGGAGTTCTATGGAAAGTCACATTCATAGTATCAACTATAACACAACTATCATCAAGCTTGTTATTGACTCTCAATACAACGGTATTACTCACAAAGAATGAATTTGAATTAAATACAGGGTCAGAAATTGATGCTAAATATGAATTCATATTATTTTGTGTTGTCACTTGACCTCCAGTAGAATGGATAATTTCCCATTCGTAATCCATACCAGTCCATTCATCCTCATCAGGACTTAACATAAAGACACGTTCTTGACAGTCAGCCATATCATTTGGCAATGTCACTGTTGGAGTCCTGATAAATGTCACTTCTTTTTCATCTGTACTTGTACCACAACTATTTAATGTATTAGATGTTGTTAATTGTACAGTAGCTCTTACATAAGATGCATCCGCAGGAATCTGAGTTACTTCTATTGTAGGAGTGTATGTTCCATTATTTGTAAGATTTACAGACGCACTAGCATCAGGTGTTCTCTTATCTGTTTCAAGATTTGTGATACTCCATGCATAATTAAAGTTAGCAATGAATTCTTCACTAGCAGGATTTAATGAATAAATCATTGAATCACATGATACTTGATAATCAACACCTAATCCAGTTATTGGACTTCTATAGAAAGTAACTTCTATTGAATCTGAAACAACAACACAATAAGGGTTTACAGGGTTCGAAACAGTTAATTTATACCATGCTGAAATTTCTGCACTTCCACTAGGGAATGATGGATTGTCTAAGGTGATTTGATAATCAGAAGTCGAACTCAATTGAATATCAGCACCTGAATTGTTAGATACATCTGAATCAATTGACAACCTTTCCCAAGCATAAACGAAGTTAACTACTTCATCCTGCGTGGGTCTTAATGTAATCAAATTATCATCACAAGAAGTTGGACTATTTGCAGTAATATTTAATACAGGCTGTTTATGGAAACGAATAGTTGTTGTTTCCGTATCTGTACATCCACTTGTTCCATTGCTAACCATTAAAGTGGCTTCTATTTCGATATACGAAGCTCCAACAGGGAAAATAGGATTGTTTAATCTTAAAGCATGTCCTCTTGAACCATTTGAAGTCGTATCAACAGTACCAGTATTACTTCCAATATCATCAGTTATCACTAGCGTCCAATCATAATCAAAATGTGTTACTAATTCTTCGCCAGTTGTGATATTAAATTGAGCAGTTTCACAAAGATCTGTTGCCGAAGGAGTTAGATTCACGACAGGAGTTCTATAGAAAGTTAAAGCTCTATTTTCATTCGCAAAACAAGTATTGTATTGGTATGTATTATGAGCATCTAAATCTAGATCTATATTTACTTCTCCAGAACCAGTATCAAAACTAGTTACAGCAAGATGTAGACTATCCATATTTGACGTAGTATCTACAGTACCGCCACTTAAACTATTAATTGTCCAATCAAAGGTATAGTTATTTTCTTGTCCTGTATTTAAATTCAGTTGTAAACCTTTTAAACTTGCGTTTAAATCACATCCATACGGAGCAGTTAGCATTTCACTCCTTAAAATTGGAGTCCTAAAAAACGAAACTGTTATTTCATCTGTGGTAACACAAGGAACTGGAGCAGAAGGATTACTATTTGTAATTTCCAACTCATATCTTAAATCAATTTGTGTTTCACCATTATCAAAAATAGGATTGTTTACTACTAAATCTCTTGAAGTATTATTAACTTCTGATGCAGTACCATTTGATGAATTTAAGAGTGTCCACTGGTATTGATAATCACTTACTGTTTCACTGAATGGACTAATTGTAATTTGATTTGCACAACTATCATTTCCAGCTTTTAAGGCAGTAAATGCTATTTCAGGAACTCTGAAGAATACCAAGGTATGTTGTTGTGTATCACTACAACCACTTTCATTTGGATTTGTAGCCGTTAATTCAAAAGTAACTTCAATTTGTGATCTACCATTAGAAAAATCACTATTACTAAAATGCACCTCAATATTTTGATTATTCTGTTGACCTGAAAGAATACTCGACGTTACACCATTAAATCCATCAATATTTACGATAGACCAGTTATAATTAAATCCATTAATAGCTTCATCACCAAAGGCTTTAACAGTAACTGTATCCAAAGCACAACCTGAGTGATCATCCGTGAAATTAATGATTGGTTTACGAGCTAAATTTACTGTATAAGAAGTATCAGCATCACAATCAGCATTCATTTGATTCTCAGCATGAATATCAAATCTAGCTGTAATTAATGCACTTCCATCAGGGAAATCTGATGGATCAGGATTTAATGTCATACTTCCTACTGTAGCAGTATTAATACTAGATAAAGTAGATATTGCTGCATTATTATCCGTGACAATATTACCTATATTCCAAGTATAAACATAGTTATCAGTTCTAGGTTCTACAGTCGTTAATGTAAGGTCATTATCATCACAAGTACTGAAATTATTTGCTACTAATGACAACATAGCCTCACGATCAAATATTACAGTTATTTGTTCAGATCGATTACAACCGTTATCAGCATTGGTAACCTCTAATTCATAAATTGCTGTTACTCTAACAGATGTTTGAGGGAAACTAGGATTATGACTTAATGTTAAAGTATGATCCGTCAAACTTGATTCAATCGGCGTAATACTTGAAGCAAGAAGATCAATACCATTATCAGAAGTCACACTTATTGGTGTCCACTGATAAGTGAAACCAGGATTATCTACATCCTCTGGGAACAATACAATATCTGTTCCTTTACATGTTGGTGTAGGATTTAATCTTGCTAAATCAATTTGTGGAGTTCTGAAGAAGGTAAAATTAAATGTTTCATTTCCAGTACAAGCTCCACTATTATTCGTCACGATTAATCTGTAAGAAACATCAATTCTATGACTTAATGAATCAAAAGAATCCACTGTGAATAATGCATTTTGATTTTGAGCATCCAAATAAGAAACTTGAATAGAACCACCACTTACTGATAATTCAGTCCAATTATATGTGTAATTAGGAATTTCTTCTGTACCAAATGGACGTACAATATTCATTAATTCACAATTTGTACTATCTAAAGATTGTGTACTTTTTAAGATCGGAACTCTAAAGAAAGTGGCTTCAATAGTATCTTTATCAGTACAACCTGGCGAGTCCATATTTTCTACAGAAACCTCATATTCAAATGTTATTTCACTACTTCCACTAGGGAAAAATCCTTCTATATCAACCGGTGAATTTAAAGTGTAAGTATTATTATTTTGAACAGCTGCAGGAGCTACCAATGGTTGAGCACTAGGATTATAATCTACAGTTGTATTTAACAATGTCCATAGATAATTAAAGTTCGTAACATGTGATTCACTGGTCGTCAACAATATTGAACTTGAAGAACATACAGGTGCAATAGGCGTAATCGTTGCATCAGGAGTTCTAAAGAATGTAAAGCTCACTGTTTCTATATCAGAACAAGTTGTATTATCAGAATTTTGAACTGTTACATTATATACTACATCAATACGGTTAGAGGAAGGATCAAATATTGGTGAATCAAATGTTACATCTTGAGTAGTAGTAGAAGAGATACTTACATTACCTCCCACAACCGATTGCAGGTTCCATTGGTATAAGAACCCTGTAATATTTTCTAACCCAAAAGTTGTAATCGTATTTGTATTACCACAAGTACCAGGTACTAATGATTGTTGTATATCAATTTCAGGAACACGATACATTGTAAAAGTTGTACTATCAACATCATTACAGACCTCAACTCCAGTAGTATCCGTATTACTTACCGTCAACTTATACTCAGCATCAATTCTGTGACTACCCACATCAAAAGATAATTTTTCGAGCTGTAAATCTTGAGTACTTAATGAATAAGTTGGAGAAATGTCTAATTGCCCTCCAGATAGTTGTAGTTGATCCCATGTATAAGTAAAGCCACTTAAAACTTCAGCACCGAATGGACGAATTAAATTTACTGAATCACAACCAACAAGACTTTGAGTAAAGGTAATATCAGGTTGTTTATAAAATAAGAAAGTGAAACTTGTATCAGCTTGACAAGTTGTATTTTCATTATTCATTACATTTAAGGCAACATTAATTCTAACCGTATCACTTCCCGAATTAAAACCAGGGTTGTTTAAAGTTAAGTTTTGTGCTGATAATGAAGTATTCGTTACTGTACCTCCAATTGTTGTGTATGACCATGTAAACGTAAATGCAGAGGCAACATTTTCACTTCCAAATGAAGTAATCAGATTCGAAATTCCACAACCTGCTAAACTTTGTTGTATGTCAATTACAGGAGGTCTGTAGAATATCATTGTATGTGTAAATGCATTTACACAAGAATTCTGGTCCGTATTTTCAATAGAAATTGTAACAGGAATTTCAATCTTATTACTTCCTGCAGCAAAAGCAGATAATGGTAAACTTAAACTTAAATTTTGATCATTTACTTGACTATAGAAGCTATTAATTACTGACAATGGTAATATATCATTGTCTGCTCCTGTTACATTTAAACTATCATAAGACCAAGTATAGTCAAATCCAGTATTATGAGGGATATTTTCAACTAACCCGAGAGGAGATAGGGTCATTTGCATTCCACAAATTCCATCTGCTCTAGTTTCAGTAAACTCGGTAAAATCTGCCTGACGATACAAAGTAGTAGAAAGACTCATTGTATCTTCACAAGCAACAGAATTTGTATTAAATGAGGTCAATAAATACCTAGTGTCAATTCTTGTTGAATTGATTTCAAATGTATCTAAAGTAATTGTTAAATCTTCATCAAACGCTGACATGCTTGTCGTAATTGTACCACCTGTTCTTGAAACTTCAGTCCAATTATTTGTGAATCCAGCGATTCCTTCATTGGCAAATGGAGTAATAGTTAATGCATTAGAACAACTATCAGCTGTGGCTCTAGTGTACACTAAATTAATTTCAGGGTGGCGATATAATGTGAAATCAAAGGTTGTATCATCATCACACATTGATTCACCTGAATTCAATAAAGTAATCATGTAAGTTGAATTAATTTCACTCGAACCAGGATCATAATCTGTAGCGGTAAATGTTATTTCTCTATTACCATCATGATTTGTAGGGTTTGTAATAACAGTACCACCACTTTCACTAATTTGCATCCAATCAAAGTCAATGTCATATAACATTTCATTTGTAGAAGTTATTAGTACGGCGTTCTGACATGTACCCGTTAAACTTGATAAACTAACCTCAGGTGTTCTAAAGAATTCAAAACTCACTGTATCTTCATCATAACAAGTTGGTTGGCTTGCATTAATTACTCTGAGCTTATAATAAGCTTTCATAATCGAATGTTGATCTGTAAAACTATCAATTTGAACCGTTAACTCTCTTCCAGCTAAGTGACTATCATCAGTTACAACACCAGTTACTTCACCACCTTTTGTAGACATTGAATCTAATGACCATTGATATACAAAACCATTGATATGTGTATTGAATGGAGACGCAACACCTTCATTATTACAAGCAAATGTTTTTGTAGATAAGAAATTCGTTTTTATTTGTGGTGTTCTATAGAAATAGAATGTATAATTCTGCGTATTTTGACATGAAACATCAGCTGATGCGCTACTATTTACAGCAGTTAATTCAATTACAAATTTTATAACTGATTCTGCATCATCAAAATCAGCATCTGTTACTGTAAATGATGTATTTTGAGTAGTAAATGTATCGCCTACAGAATAAGTAGAACCATCATATCCATCAATACTTTGAATTTCCCAATTATATGTAAAGCCAGGAATTACTTCAGCTCCAAATGGTTGAATTGTTGTATTCAAATCACATGAATCTGCTTTTATTTCTGTAAAGTTAATATCAGGATATCTGAAATATTCAAAAGTAACAGTCCTATTAGCTGCAGCACAAGTAATATTTGTATTTGAATGTGTGATATCTAAATCCATATCAAAACTTAATATGTGTGCTCCATCTTCGTAGGCACTATCAGCAACAGATAGACTTAAATTTTGACTATTTTGATTAGCAGTAATATAATTTGAAATATCATCCACTAAAGTATTTCCATCCGCACCGGCACCTGTTACAGAAGTACCATCAAGCGTCCATTGGTAATCAAATCCATTATTATGATTGATTACTTCAGTTGTTCCCAATGGAAAAACTTCAAATGTTCCTCCACAATTACCTGCTGTAAATCCATCATCGTAATTTGTATAATCTGGAGTTCTGTAGAAATAGAATTCAACTGTATCTATATCAGTACATAATGTAGATACAGAATTTGTAGCAGTCAATTCATATTGAACAGTAATTGTAGTAGAATGAAGATCAAATGTATTTGCTGTAACATTAAGATCTAAATCTGTAGCAGTACTATTTTGAGTAATCGTTCCTCCAACAACTGATAGTTGTCTCCAATTTCTTGTAAATAATGGTATATTTTCACCATTAAAAGGTTGGATAACATCATTTAAAGCACAAGAATCTGTTTTTGTTGAAGCAAAAGTGATTTCTGGAGTTCTGAAGAAAGTTACTTGGAATGTTGTATCATCATCACATAAATGAGTAGATGGGTTCGTAATTGACACAGTATATTCTGCATCAATTTGGGCCGCATCAGTATCAAATGAAGCAACATCAATTGTGAATACATCTGGACCACTTGCTGTACTATCAATTGTACCTCCAGTAATTGAATTTAGATTCCAGAAGAACTGAGAACCATTAAAGGTAAAAGCCTCATTATCTGTTCTAAATGTCATTACAGAATCTATAGACGCACAATATGACATTGGTTGATCAAATCTCAACTCAGGTGTTCTATAAAATTCGAAATCTACCGTTTCTTCATCATAACATGAAGGATAATCAATATTAAAGACTCGTAATCTATATTGAGCATCAACTTGTAAACTGTTTGTAGCAAATGTATCTAGACTAACTGTGATTTGTCGATCAGTTAAAGATGTATTTACGACGGAACCATCTGTTTCACTAACTTTAGTCCATACATATCCAAATCCATTCACATTAGTCGCAAAAGGTTCAGATGTTGCTGTATGATCACATGCATTTACCTTCATTGAAAGGAAAGGGCTAGTAATTTGAGGAGTTCTATAGAAAATCAAAGTATCCATTTCCATATCAATACATGATGAATCAGAAGAAGCTAATTGATTTTGAACCTCAAGAGATACGATCATTGTTATCTTTGATTCTGTAGGAGTGAAGTCACTATCCACTAAATTAACATTTAGGTTTTGACTTGAAAATGTTTGACCTGCAGCATAAACAGTATTTGCATAATTAGTAATTGAAACAACTTCCCAATCATAATTAAATCCTGGAATAGTCTCTGTTCCAAAAGGTCTTAATTCTGTTGAAAGAGCACAGCTATCAGCTTTTACTTCCAATATATCAATAACCGGTGGTCTTTTAAACGATAGAAGTATAGTTGAATCTTTTGAACATGTAACTCCTGTTGCAGAATGTTCTATATGAAGATCTAATTCAAATTGAATTTCATTTGACCCCGCATCAAAAGCTGTAATAGGCATTGTAAGATTAAAATTCTGATCATTTACTTTTGCAGTAAGATCGGTTAATACACTTGTAGGTAAAACGTTAGATGGAGTACCAGTTACAGTTGCTGCGTCTAAAGTCCAAGTGTAATTAAAACCTTCAGTATGATTGATTACTTCAACGGTATCTAATGGATATAATTCTACAGATAAACCACATTCATTTAATGGTTTTATTTTTCTAAATACATTTAGATTCGGTGTTCTGTAGAATTTCATATAAATCGTATCCATATCTACACAACCGGTTGCATCACTATTTTCAACAAAAAGCTCATAAGCAACATCAATATATGCTGTATCTTGATCAAAACTTGTTGCCGTAAATGTAAGGTTTTGGTCAGTTAGCGCATTTGTAGAGATAGTACCTCCATTTACATATAATTCTCTCCATTGATAATTATATCCTGTAATTACATTTGTTCCAAAAGGTTTTACTTCATTTACTAATGCACATGAATCTGTTCGAGTATCACTAAATACTATGTCAGGAGTTCTAAAAAACGATATGTCAAATGTTGTATCATTGTCACATGTACTTAGTGTAGAATTACTAATGTTGACTGTGAAATTAGCATCAATTCTATGATCTGTAGAACCAAAATTATCTACTTCGATGATGAATTCATCTCCATTATCTGTAGTATTTAATGTACCTCCAGATAGAGCATTTTGAGTCCATACAAAAGTGGCACCACTAAGAGCATCACTATTTACAGAAACTGTATCAATTAATGCACAATTAAGAGGTGTTGGATTATAAGATAACTCAGGTGTTCTATGGAATTCAAAAGTATAACTTTGAACATCCTGACAAGTTGGTGATGCAGCATTTGTAACAGTTAACTCATAGGTAACTGAAATTACAGATTGACCTGGGTTCCATGAACCAACAGATAAATTAATATCTTTATTTGTAGTAGCATCATGAACAACTGTACCATTTGATACAGATGTTTGTACCCATGAATAATTAAATCCAGAAATCACTTCACTTCCAGATGATAAAATCATTGAAGTAGCACAGGTATTTCCACTAGGCCATGTGTCTGTAAATACAATATTTGGTGTTCTGTAAAATGTTAAGAAGTAATCTTTATTTAACCCACAATGTGGTGAATCATCAGTATTACTCATCAGATCGTAAGGATCTAGTTTTTTTCTAATTCTATGATTAATTTCTAAAGTAAATTCAGATGCTCCGTTTGAAAAGTCAGAGTCTGTAAATGTTAAAGTTCGAGACTGATCATTTGTGATTGGTAAATCACCAATAACACCATCATAACCAGATGTAATGGCATCAGGTCTCCATCTATAATTAAAAGCCAGATTTTCAGTGTGATGATTTAATGTAACAGATAAATTACATGGATCTACTCTTGGGTCAGTGACAGTGAAGTCTTTAGGCCTTCTTTCAATTTCAATTATAAAAGAAGTATCCTTAAAACAAGTATTATCATAAGAGTTTTCAACTCTTAAATCTAACTGAAACCACAAACGAACAGAATCATCCTTGAAATAATCTTCTAAAATATCTAAATCGATATTTTGCATGTTTGTATTGGTAGTAACTTGTGTATTTAAAGCTGAAATAAATAATGGATCCATATTATGATCAGCTGAATTTGTTGACATACTCCAAGTATAATCATATGCAGTGTTGTGCGGTAATGATTCAGTCGTTCCAAAAGGATAAACATCTAATTCATATAAACTTCTATTGGGGTTATTACATAGTGAATAGTTTGATGAATAACTTGAATATTCAGGTTGTCTAAAAAACTCAAATTCAATACTATCTCTATCTGTACAACCAATAGCATTGGTTACATCAATATAATACTTAGCTCTAATTCGAGTAGAACCCGAATTATATGTATCGGGAGTTACTGTAAAGTTTTGTAAACTATTATTAGTTGTATTTACCGTACCACCAGTTAAATAAACTTGGGTCCAAGAATAAGTGAAACCATTAATAATCTCTGCTCCAAAAGGTAATGCAACATAAGAAGCAGATGTACCACAAGAGACAAGGGTAGTATCTAAATCTATATTAGGGAAACGGTGAAATTGAACATCCACAGTATCTAACCTTGTACAAGCTGTCAAATGATTGTTATCAACAATTTCTAATTGATATTTAATATCTATAACAGATTGACCTGCATTAAAATTACTTTCATTTACATCTACAGTAGCATTATGAGAATTTAAATTTGTTTCTATAACAGTACCATTAGTAGGTCCACTTAATTTAGACCATGTGTAAGCAAAATTGATACTATCATTAGCAATAGGACGTAAGTTAACAGTTTGATCATCACAAACGATCAGACTATCCACACCAATTTCGGGATCTGGATTTTCTCTAACATTTACTGTAATACTATCAATATCAGTACAACCACGTGCAGTTGTCACTCTTAACTTTACAACATATGTTCCTTCAGAAGTATAAGTATGAATTGGATTTTGAGAAGTTGATGTATTTCCATCATCAAAATCCCATTGCCAAGCAGTAATATCATTTACACCTACAGGCAAGACTGTGCTTGAAATATATGAAGCAATATTCGTATTATCGACTAATGATAAATCTTTAAACTCAAATACTTGTCCTAAACAGACTTGGTTTGCTAAACTATCTGGATCTCTCTTCGCAGATAAGTTAGCAGTAGGTTCGTTAAAAGAGAAAACTAATAAAGAATCTGCTATAGGTATAAAATCAAACGTACAACCTTTGTTAGTTGTGACTGTTAAACGAGGACGTAAAACAAGGTTGGAGCCAATTAACGCACCTGTTCCATAGTTATCTCTTAACGTATCTACACCTATTAAAGGATCTCTATGTACCAATGAGTCTGTACCACCAAAATCAAAGGTCCCATTATTATTAAAGTCCCAATCCCATCTAACTATTTCATCATCCGTGACAGGAACAATAGTAGATAAATTAGTAAACTGAATTCCATAACTTTGACAGACATTATTATAAGCATAATCTCCAACTGGAACAGAATTTACAATTACAGAATCTTTTGACACCAAATGATCACAACCATCTGCCGATGTTACTCTTAATGTTACAGGGTAAGCACCTTGACCTGGGAAAGTATGACTAACAGTTGGAGTAGCTACATTATAATCATAAGTGCCATCATTATCTATATCCCATTCATAATTAGAAATAGAACCTCTTACGAATGCACCAAAATTAGTAGCTGTCGCATCTAAAGTAGTAGGAGTTCCACCACATACTTCGTCATTTGTAAATACAGCTACTGGAGTAGGGTTATAAATGACTCTGATGTTGTCATTCATTGTACATTCAGTTGATGTATTATTATTTGCTGCATTATGCTTATCAATATATGTTGCAATAATTGTTGCTTGAATATTATACAATCTACCTGTTGCAACATCTGGGTCTATTATCCATGGATTAGTAGGGGCAGAACCAAAATTAAATGTAACATCTGGATCATGTCCTCCATTGATTTGTGAAATAGGCACACCATCTACTGACCATCTATATTGTAATTCCCAACGATAGATATAATCAGCTGTTTCAATAGTGTCAGCTTGATTAAAATCACCTCCCCATGACATATCTGCCACACTTAGGTTATATGCACCTTCGTCTGTACAAAGAACGATATCTGGATTTGAAATGTTAGGACAATTTAATATAGTCATATCTCCTGACCAATCTGCAGGGTAACTACATCCATTCTCATCTAAGAAAGTCAAGTTTGGCGTAATCGTACTCATATTTGCACCTGCGATTGTACTGTCATAGACAAACATTTGAGCACTATCTAAACCTAACTGTCCATTACCAGAAGACCATTGATATATTGTATTAGTAATATCAGTATTTGGATCATTCACAGGGAATGCAACCATCGTTGTTGTTGCTGGCTCAAAACCAATTTTCTTCAGAATTTCATAGCTACCAGAAGTACCACCTACAGTAATCGTAATAGGGCTAGAAGTATCTTGACAACCATGATCATCAGTCACCGTAACTACTGCTTTGTAACTACCAGGTCTATCGTAATAATGGGCTACATTTCCTACAGTCGTTGTCGCGTCAATAGTACCATCATTATCAAAATCCCATTGCCAAGTGGCTATATCAACATCATATAATGTATTTGTATTATCTAGATCTTGTCTTCTTGTAGTATTTCCTGGTGTTTCAAAAGCAGAGTCATCAAAAGAGACAAACCCTGGACACACTAAATTGACAGTGTTTGGAGTAAAACCTGCAGCTAAGTCCCTAAAAACAGGAACTGTAAAAGTAATATTATCGGTACCGGTACATCCAAATTCATCTTCAACCGTAACATTCATTGTATACGTTCCTGCAGGAATTGATAATCTAGCAGAATCTTCAAATTGAGTTAATGGTGTAAGTGCAGGACCTCCAAGATCAAATGTGATATTGGCAGTACTTAAATTATATACCTCAGTTGTATCAAGTTGTAAATCTACAACCGTAACAATTTCATCACATACATAATCAAAAGAAATATAATTCGAAGAAGGACCCGGGAAATCAAAATCAGGTTGAGTCACTATAATATCGTGTGTATAATCTGCAGTACAACCATTGACTGTTAATTCTAGCGTAATTTCATGTGGTGTTGCTTGAGTAGGAGTATTCGGGCTAGAAAAAGTCACACCCGTTAAATCTGGAATATTGCCTCCAGTAGCAATACCTGCTGCGACTGTTGCTCCATCAACTTTCCATATATACATAGGATCTGAAGGGCTATATACAATATTGATTCCTTCAAAAGTAAAGGTATCTCCAACGCATCCATTAGTAGGACCATTAATAGATACTGCACCACCAGTCATATGAATAGGACCAAAGGTTTGTGTAAAACTACAACCTCCTGCTGTGGTAACGACTACTTCTCCATTATAATTACCAGGTACTGAAAAAACAGTATTTACAGTACTATTATTAGAAGCAAAAGTTTCAACAACACCTGCTTCAGTCTGATGGGTAAAAGTCCATGCATAATTAGTCCCTAAGTTTCCATCACCTGCGTCAAAAGTAAGGTTACTATTAATACAAGTACCAGTAGATGTAAAAGGATTAACAGCTAAAACTGGTAAAGGCCCAGGCATTGTGATTGTAGTGTCTTCAGTATCATTACAACCATTATCAAAAGTTTGAATACGAATATCAACAACCGAATTTTCAGGTATTTCTCCTTGTGAATAACCTGAAAATAAAGGGAAATCAGGTTCAGCTAAAAAATTCCAATTTTCGTCATCTGTAATATCAGAAGACCATGTCACTGCAGGTAATGCTGGTGGTGTAATGGTTAATGTCCATTGGTAATCAGTATCAGGTGTTCCTAATGAATTATTTACAAAACCTAATATTGTAGGATTACATTCATCAACACTAATATCATGCTCAGCTTCAGCAGGTTCAATTCTAATATTTACAGCTGATGGAGCACCTGCACAATTATTAATAATTGCTCTTAATTCAACTTGAAAAAAACCAGGTAAAGCTGTTCGAGCACTATCCACAATATCACCATAATAAAATGATCCATTACCGCTTGGACCTACATCTACCCAATCCAAATTACTTGCATATCTATATTGATATAGAATAGGGTAAGCACCAGATAAACCTAGTCCTGTAGTATCTGCAGTTGTAGTGGTAGAAAAATTTACTGTTGTACCAATACAAATTGTAGCTGGAGAAAAATTGATTGTTGGATTATCAAATACTTCACCTACTTCATATAAATAAGGAATAGAAGAATAACTACATTGAGGGTTATCTCCAATAGAATCTAATATTACTGTATATGTAAGTGTATAATCTCCATGTCCTAAATTCGTAAAAGATAAAGGGTTTGTGGAATAATATGTAGTATCATTTAATCCTGTATTAATTACCATCCATTCTTCTGAATCAACAGAAAAAGGTATTGGAACTTGACCACCTCCACCTTGAGGTGTCCAAGTAGTAGAAGAAAAGAAAGTATCACTTGCTGGCTCACAAGCTAATGCAGGACCTGCAACGGATACATTTATTGGATTAGAATAAACATCAATACTATTTAATGAACAGTCATTTACAGGGTTTCCAGAATCAAAATAGAGTTCAATGGTATGATCACCAAAACCAGAGATTGCAATTGTATCTATCATTGCATTATTTCCAATTGGATTTGAGGTGTTGCCATCCAATACCCAATAGAAATTACTAACATTCTGAAGTGAAGTTGCTTCAACAATTACATTAAAATTCTCATTACAATATTCTAGATCATTGGATGAAATAGTTATCCCAGCTTGAGGTAAGACAGGAACAGATCTACTATCTGTATATTGACAACTATTATCAGGTACACCAATAATTTCAGCTGTAACATTTACAGCCATTGCCGTAGGATTAGGATTTAAAAATGAATGTGTAACTACATCTCCAATTGAATGTATTTCAGTTGCTGAACCATCACCAAAATCCCATAATACATTCATTCCTGTTAATAATGGGTCTATTGCTCCTGGAGTATATGTAACCATATAATCATTACAATCACCTGATACTGAAGGAGTGTACAAAGTTGTAATATCTCTGAAACTAATATCTATTGTATTTGTAGTTGTTCCTGGACAGTTATTACTAATTGAATTAACAGTAACTGTGAAATCTGTTCCTAATGCTCTATCAAATAAATGTGTTGTAAAACCTACAGAAGTTGTATCTAACGTTCCATCACCAAAATCCCAATAGTATACTGGTGATACTATTCCTCCATCATTATCTGTTGAGGTAGCAAAGAATGTAACATTTTGAGTAGGTGCACAACTTAGGTTTTGTGAAGCGAAAAATGTAGTGGTAAAAGTTTTTTCTACATGTATGTAGTCTGTTTCTCTTCTAATAAATTGACACCCATCTGTTGTTACACCACTTAAGACTACATCATAATCACCAGGATTATTTAACGTAACACTAACAGGGTCAGAAGGATTCAAAGGGTCTATTGCATACAATCTATTATCTACAAGAAAAGATAAACTTGTGAATGTACCAGGAGTTGTTTGTGTTAATTGTATTGTTCCGCCTGGACATATTCCTAACTGATCAGCATAGAATGACCCATCTGGCTGATTATAAACTTCAATAACATTTGTTCCTAAAGATATTGTTCTTGTGGTGGTTGATGACCCATCATAATCATCAAATGTTACCTGCATACTGTAAAATCCAGTCGTATTGAACTGCTCAAAAGGCTCTGCTAATGTTGAAAATATTGGTTGTAATACTCCATTTTCAATATCTCTCCATTGGTAATTTGAATAGGTATGTCCAGGAGTAGGTGATACTGAAAATTCTACAGCTATACCACCACATCCACTGATTACAACATTTGGATCTGTTTCAGTTAATCCATTGTAATCTCTTATAATCGTTTGAGCATGAAGTTGATTGATTAAAAGACTTAAAGTACAAATAATCAAAAAAAGCAATGTTCTTAATAGCGACTTGTTCATAATCATTGTGTTCAGCACACTTAAAAGGAGGGTCAGCCCTTTTAAAAAAAGTTAGTAATGTAACTGGTAGAATAAATAAGTATTCAAGTAGGATAAATTTATTTAAACACCAATGGTGGTTTATAGTTATAACTTCTGATTCAATCTTTTAGTATAGATATTGCAGAATGTTATATGTAAAATTATCCTCCTAGAATTTAAGAAATTCTAAGGGGATAATTCAACTTATGTAAGTATAATCTAAAATGTCACGAATTTATTTGTACTATTTCTATAATATAGGGGACGGACACGGTAATTCAAGTGGTTTCCTCTTTGGTTTTTTCTTGTAGTTCTTATATAAGTTGAAAGTATATTGAAGACTTATTTCATGTGAATTTGCACTTTGTTGTGGTAAGTCTGAAGTAGTAATATCATAACTGTAACCAAAATTGATATTACCCATTTTAATACCAGTCAAAATAACTACAGCATCATGATTAATAGCATTATCCTTTTCAGCACTTTTAATAAGAGGTAGTCCTCTGTACCATGCGCCAATTAGGAGAGGAGCATAGTGAAAATAAAATCCTAAACTCAATTGATCATTCTTTCCTTGTGATTGATAATGCCCTGCAATTGTTATGGATTTTTTCTTATAATCTGGAATATGTGAGTAATGCCCTTTGAATTCTAATGGTATCATATATCCTGCTTCAACTGAAACTTTTACAGGTAAATAAGATTGTTCACCTAAAAAAGATATATTTGGTGTAGTTAGATGACTAACACCAATACCTACCCAATATTTCTCTCCATAAAGCATTGCGCCTGTGTTTACATCAGCATAATTTACTTGATCATTAATAAATGGTTCATTGGTAGCTCCACCGTTATAACCAAAATTATCTAATTGATCATTGAATATTAAAGCCGAACGATCTAACTTATTCTGACCATAACCAACTTGTAATCCTAAGTTCAAACCCATGTATTTATTGATTCCAATCGTATACGATCCTGAAGCAACAGCTTCTAGGTGAGTGAGCGGTGTTCCTTCATTTACACCAAACTGATCTTGTTTAACATATCCTCCTAAAGCAAAGTTTTTATATTTAAACTTATGATCAAAAGATGCCATAAACGAAACAATACTTGAGGGTAAACCTACCCATTGTCTTCTGTAATTAATAATAGCTCTAGTTTTATCACTCGATCCAGTCAAAGCCGGATTTAGATAGAGTGGAGTTGCATAATATTGAGAAAACTGAGTGTCTTGGGCAACTACATTTTTGGAGGGTATTAAAAAAAGGTATAAGACAAAAATTAGATAGTAGTGATTAATAATAGGTTTCATAGCAGTTATTGGGTGATGTACTATTCTAAGAACGCATTTCAATTATTGAACGTTTCTTAATACACCATTTTCAACTTACAGTGTAAGGTTGACTGCATTATACAACTTGAATAAATGTAAAAATGATTTTCTTATTTATTTATTTTAAATTATTACACTTAAAATAAGAGCAAAAATAATAGAAATTGTAATAATTGATGTTTAAAAAGCAACTTTGAGAATTAGAATTCAATTTTACTTACATCTAAGCAACAAAAAAAAGGAAACCATTTTTTACTGATTTCCTTCATTTTTTATTAAAATAATAACCAAACTAATTATTACTTACATCCTTTTCAGGTTTTGTTTTCCATCTTTCATGGAACCATACCCATTGATCAGGTGCTTCACGGATAAATTTCTCTAAAGCTAATGACATATTCTGAGTATTTGTTGTAATATCTTTTTCTTTATCACCTGTTTTTACCAATGGTACTTCTGGTCTAAATTCTAAAAGATGTTTTCCATTGTCTTGTAACTTTATTGAAGCAGGAATAATTGCCGCGTCAGCTTTTAACGCTAACATGGCAGCACCAATAGGAGTGGCTGCTGGTTTACCATAAAAATCAACAAAAGTGTTTTGTACTTTATTGGTATCTTGATCAATTAAAAGAAATGCTAATCCACCGTCTTTTAACTTTTTGTACATTTTTATACTACCTCTTGGATCTGAACGCTCAACAAAATCTGCTTGGTCATTTTTATTATGTCTTCTAGTATTTACAACAAGTTCATTTAATTTTTCATCATGAAGTTTAGCACCTATTGCAATACATGGATAATCTGACATACTTAGATAAAAACCAACCATATCAAAAGCTCCTCTATGGCATGTTAAAAGAATTACACCTTTTCCTTTTTCATAAGCATCAATCAAATTCTGTTCACCTTCAACATCAATAATTGATACTAATTCTTCCCTTGTCTTTAAAGAAGGGAATCGAACAACATCTGTAAAATTTCGACCTAAGTTTTTAAATACATTTTTTGCAATGGTCTCTATTTCTTTATCAGACAATTCATTTTCATAGGCATACTTAAGATGTTTTAATGTAAGTTCCTTCGTTTTGGGCATTACATAATAAACTAGACTACCTAGTTTACTAAAAAACCACATAAGCATTTTTCGAGGTACCCAGTTAGCAACTTTTATTAAACCTTTTATGACTTGATATAAAAGCTCATACTTTACCTTCTTCCAACCTTTATGCTGACTCATTTATATCTTTTTGTTTATATATGTAAAAAGGCAACGATCAATAATGAACGTTGCCTATATATTTTATTTATAGCTTAATGTTATACGTCAACATTTGCATAACGTGCATTTCTTTCGATAAAGTCACGACGAGGTGCTACTTCATCACCCATAAGCATAGAGAATAAGTGATCAGCTTCAGCTGCTGATTCAATATTTACTTTACTCATAGATCTAAATTCAGGATCCATTGTTGTGTGCCATAATTGTTCTGGGTTCATTTCACCAAGACCTTTATAACGTTGAATACCAACTTTTCCTTCATCACCACCAAATTCTTGTATAGCTTTTACACGATCGTCTTCACTCCAGCAGTATTTTTCTTGCTTACCTTTCTTTACCAAGTAAAGAGGAGGTTGAGCGATATATAGATAACCTTGCTCGATAAGCGGTTTCATATATCTAAAGAATAAAGTTAGAATCAATGTACGAATGTGAGAACCATCAATATCGGCATCGGTCATGATAATGATTTTATGATAACGAAGCTTTTCTAAATTAAGTTCTTTCTCGTCATTTTCAGTACCAAAACGAACACCTAAAGCAGTAATGATATTTTTAATTTCCTCATTATCGTAGATTTTATGCTCTTGTGCTTTTTCTACGTTAAGGATTTTACCTTTTAAAGGTAAGATCGCTTGGAAATTTCTATCTCTACCTTGCTTAGCAGAACCACCTGCTGAGTCACCCTCCACTAGGTATAATTCACATAATGCAGGATCCTTTTCAGAACAGTCAGAAAGTTTACCAGGAAGACCAGTACCTGTAAGTACGTTCTTTCTTTGTACCATTTCACGAGCTTTTCTAGCAGCATGACGAGCTTGAGCAGCAGTGATTACTTTCTGTACAATATTTTTAGCTTCTTTAGGATGTTCTTCTAAGAAAGTTTTTAAAGTCTCTGTTACAGCAGAATCCACTGCACCAGATACTTCAGAGTTACCTAATTTTGTTTTAGTCTGACCCTCAAATTGTGGTTCAGGAACTTTTACCGAAATAATAGCCGTTAAACCTTCTCTAAAGTCATCACCAGAGATATCAACTTTTACTTTGTCTAATAAGCCCGTAGAATCTGCATAAGATTTCAAAGTTCTTGTAAGTGAACGTCTAAAACCTGCAACGTGCGTACCACCTTCGTAAGTGTTGATATTGTTCACATAAGAAAATACATGTTCAGAGAATGACGTATTGTAAGTCATTGCCACTTGAACTTGAATATTTGACTTTTCGCCTTCCATAAAAATAGGAGTGGCTAATAAAGCTTGTCTTGTGCTATCTAAGTATGCAACATATTCAGCTAAACCTCCTTCAGAGTAGAAAGTTTCTTGAATAAAGTTACCATCTTCGTCTTTTTCTCTTTTATCCTCTAAGTGAATTGTAATACCAGCATTTAAGTAAGATAATTCTCTTAATCTTGATGCTACAGTATCATAATTATAAACACCTGAAGTAAAAATTGTAAGGTCAGGCCAGAATTGAACAGTCGTTCCAGTGATATCCGTTTCACCAACAACTTTAACATCGTATTGAGGAATACCTGTTTTATACTCTTGTTGGAAAACTTTTCCTGCTCTATGAACAGTCACTTTCAAGTCTTTTGATAAGGCGTTTACACATGAAACACCAACACCATGAAGACCACCTGATACCTTATATGTATCTTTATCAAATTTACCACCGGCATGAAGTACTGTCATTACAACCTCTAAAGCAGATTTTTTTTCCTTAGGGTGCATGTCAGTAGGAATACCTCTACCATTATCTCTTACAGTGATAGAGTTGTCTTCATTAATTGTTACATATATGTCTGTACAAAAACCAGCCATTGCTTCATCAATAGAGTTGTCTACAACCTCCCAAATTAGATGATGTAAACCTTTGATGCCAATGTCACCAATGTACATTGCTGGTCTCTTACGAACGGCTTCTAATCCCTCTAGGATTTGAATATTACCGGCTGAATAATTGTCTTTTTTTTCTTCCATATCTTTATACAAAATATCTGCGAAGCTAGCTCTTTTTACAATTAATTACAACCCTTTTTTTGAGTTGAAGTTGTAGTTAATTGCCTACAAAGAGTTTAATCTTCTTTTTGCTTCAGAATCTATACTATTTTTATAAGCATGTTTGGGGTATGAATAGGCTTTTTTGTAGTAGAATGATGCTTTTTGTTTATCATTTAATCCTTCATAAAGTTTGCCTAAATTCAATGCCGAATTTGCTGTGAAATACTCTTTTGGCTTGGCTCCGCCATATTCAATCACATTAAGATAATACTTTATTGCTAAAGTTGTATCATTTAAAGCTTGTTTTACTCTTGCGTGTCGATAATTATATTCTAATTTATCTTTTTTAGAGAATTCTTCTGTATTCATTATACTTAATATTGAATCTGAAGCTGAATAATTCTTACTGTCAAATAAAATTCTTGCATGCATTAATTCTTTATTTGAATAAGTGTAATCCAGTGCAAATGATTGAGCATGCTTATCTAAATACAATCTTTCTTCGCCATCAGTAATAATTGTATTTCTTAAAGTAAGTAACTCATTCCTGCTTTTATTTTCAATAAGCCATGCAATCAAATAGAGTCGATAATTACTAGTTTTTATATAATCTCCTTGAGTTACTAGGAGATATTTATGAAATGATTTTTTTGATTGATTATAATGACCATCATAGAACTCAGCTGTTCCCAATAAATAGTAATAATAACCATACCTTTGAATTTCATCAAGAGTAAATGTTTTTAATAATTCAATATTATTACTATAATTTTTCAATTTATCATTGACCCAGCTTATAATAATTTTACCTTCAAATAAAGAAGAATATTTTAGGGAAAATATTTCTAATTTTTCCTGGGGATTATTTTTTAATATAAATGCGTCTAACAATAAGTCAGCAGAATAAGCTTCAAATCTTATAAGATCATCATCTGCGTTTTTTGCATTTTCTATTAATTGCTGAATATCATATTCATCGATAATTGGAAAACCAACCAACCGCATAATCCATTGATATTCTTGAGGTATAATACTTACAGTCGTAGAGATAATGCTAACAATAAGTCCATTAAAAGTATCATTTTGATTTTCTTTGTAAGCCTTGTGAGATAAATTGTAGACTTTTTTTAAATCCCAATATCCACTCCAATAAGATGCGTCTTTAAATTCACATAGACTTTTGAATAAGAGTGTATTATTATACTCCTTGATCCCTTTATCTACATTTGGAATTTCTTGATTATGGTTCGTTGAAATCAAGATATTTTCATATACAGATAGAGTGGATAAACTTTGCTCTAAAGTTACATTAGAAGTCTGTGCAATAGCGTTTAGAGTACTAATGTAGACTAGAAAAAATATTTTTACTATGTTCAAAAAAATTGGATATAACTATTATAAGAAACTTTTTTTTGCAATATTAATTGATGCGAAAATATATTAAGAAAGAATTTTAAACAACATTAAGTTAATGCTACCTTATAAAATAGGATTAGTAACTTTTTTTAGATATTCTTGTCATCTAGAACAAATATAAAACATATGAAATTTATTGTAGAAATAAAGTTACCAGAAGTTTTAGATCAACATCTAATTGATATTCTTCCTTCTCAATATACTGAGATCGGAAACATGATGAATGATGGAATTATCTCTTCATTCATGTTATCAGATGATGCGCAAAAAGCATGGTTAACTTTAGATGCAGAATCAAAAACAGAAGTTGATAACATTTTATGTGCTTTCAAACTTTATGATTTTGTTCAAATTGAAATTTCTGAATTAAGCATTGCTGAGGTCACTAGTCCATCTATACCTTCATTTTCTCTAAACTAAGAACATTTTAAGAGATATTTTCTTAGGGTTTCAGTTCTACAAAAAGTAGGATTGAAACCCTTTTTGTTTACTTTCTAGTTTTCAAATATTGTAATATTAATATTTGCACGTAATTTGTAGTATAGATTAAAATTCAAAATTTAGATAAACACTTACAGCATGCAAAGGTTTAAGTATACTTTACTTTTTTACTTTTTAGTATTCTTTTCTCATATATCTCAAGCACAGAATGTTCTTGACAACCCTTTAGTTTTAAAATTGAGTGGCTATGAACTGGTTTATAGCGAAGTAAAATATGATGAAATAGAATTTCCAATGAGTGAGGTAGATATTATTCCTCTTTCGGGAGATAAAACTTTTGCGACATTTAGGTATGGAAAGAATAATTCCTATAAACATCCTAATGCAAATCAGGTTATACAAACCTATTTCGATAAAGTAAAAAGCTTAAGAGGGAAACCATTATTTAAAGGAAGTAATTATGGTTCTTTTCAGGTTAAATCAAATACAAAAAAGTTTTGGTGTGTCTTAGAAACACATGAAGATGGAGATACTTATACAATTACTATTATTGAGCAACAAAAAATCCAAGAAGCGGAAACTGCTCAAGAGATGTTAGAGCTATTAAAATCTAAAGGTGAAGTAGATTTATATTTCCAATTCTCAACGGGTAGTGCTAATCTATCTCAGGCTTCTTACCAAACAATTAAAGAATTATCAATCCTATTAAATAGATACGCTCCAAAATTGAGATTGAGTATTGAAGGACATACCGATAATGTTGGTAGTGTTTCTGCAAACAAGAAATTATCACTCCAAAGAGCAGTAGCTGTAAAAAATGAATTAATTAAAAATGGGGTAAATAAAGATCGATTAGAAACCGTAGGGTGGGGATCTGAGAAACCAATTGCTCCTAACGATACTGAACAAGGCCGATTGAAAAACAGAAGAGTTTCGATAAAAGCTTTGAACTAATTACATTTGCAACCGATTCATCAAATTGAATCGGTTTTTTTATGCGAAAATATTTATTTTTTTTAATTCCAATCACACTTTTTTGGGGATGTGATGAAAATGCTGATAGAAATCAAGCATTTATTAAAGGTAGAGATGCTTTAAAACAAAAAGAGTATCAAACAGCTTTAACACAATTAGAGATGGCTGTATCATTTGATAGTACTTTTGCGGAAGCTTGGAATAATTTGGGTATTACTTACTTTGAGCTTGAAGAATACAAAAAGGCAAGCAATGCTTATGAAAAAGCTATCCAATTAGATTCATGTCTTCAAGATGCTTATCAGAATAAAGCAAATTTATTGTTTCATTTTAATAAAAATGAGGAAGCAATTGGTGCATTGAATGTGGGATTAAATTGTAATCAAGAAAATTTGACTCTTTTATTAAATCGAGCAACACTTCTACAAATGGAAGGTAAATTTGATTTGGCAATGCAAGATTTAAGAGCTTACCAAAAAATTGTACCTAAAGATGATATTCTTTTTACAAATATAGGGTACTGTTTTTATGAACTCGGTCAGTATGATTCAGCGTTTCATTATTCTGTAATTGCTTTAGAACTAAATGAAAAACGAGATGAAGCTGCCAATAATTTAGGAATGATATCGTTGAAAACAGATAAAAAAGAAGATGCTTTAAAGTTTTTCAAAGACGCTGTTAAACTTAAACCTCACAATACTCTTTACCGAAAAAATGTCGCCGAGACTGCTTTTGCGTTAAATGAAATGGAGACTGCCTGTCAAAATGCTAAAATGGCTCAGTATTATGGTAAGGAAAATCAATTTGATAATTTAGTTGAAAAAACTTGTAGTGATCAGAAATAGTATGTCTTTTAATTCTATTACAATTCTTCTCATAAAAAAATAAAATCCATATTTTTTGAAGAAAAGGTGAAAATTGATTCATTTTTTTATCGAAATGTAAATAAGGTTTTATAATTTGTAGTTTATAAATTTTCTTTTTGATAAATCAAACTGATATTCAGAGATTTATTAAATGAGGTTGCAAACAGAACTGAAAAGAAATAATAAAATGGATTATCAAAATCTACTTTTAGAAAAAAATGAGAGTTTACTTACAATTACTATCAATCGAGAAAGTAAACTAAATGCATTAAACGCTAAGACTTTAGAGGAACTTAAAGCTGTATTCCAAGATGCATATGATGATGATACTATAAGAGCTATCATTATCACTGGTAAAGGAAATAAAGCTTTTGTAGCAGGTGCCGATATCTCTGAGATTAAAGAACTTAATGAATTAAATGCAAGAAAATTTTCAGAAGAAGGTCAAGAAATTTTTCAAAGTATTGAATCTTGCCCAAAACCTGTAATTGCAGCGGTGAATGGTTTCGCTTTAGGTGGAGGTTGTGAATTAGCAATGTCATGTCATATAAGAGTAGCTAGTGAAAATGCTAAATTTGGCTTACCTGAAGTTTCTTTAGGCATTATTCCTGGCTATGGGGGAACACAAAGATTACCTCGTTTAGTTGGTAAAGGCATTGCCAATGAATTAATCTTAACAGGAGACATGATTGATTCAAAACGAGGGCATGAGATTGGTTTAGTGAACCATGTGGTTCCTCAAGATGAAGTGCTCAATAAATCTGAAGAAATTGTAAATAAAATACTTAAAAAGGCACCATTAGCAATTTCACACGCAATTGATTGTATAAATGCTTCTCACCCCAATAATACGGGCTTTCAAACTGAAGCAAATGCTTTTTCTAGTGCCATTAAGACAGAAGACTTTATAGAAGGTACAAGTGCTTTCTTAGAAAAGAGAAAACCCTCATTCCAAGGGAAATAGATAATAGATATAAAAGATATTAAGACCTCTTGTTACAAATTTTGATGTAATAAGAGGTTTTTGTGTAATTAGAATCATGTTAAAAAAATTACTTTCAGATACCGTCGTCTATGGGCTGACAACAGTATTGATGAAGCTTATTAATTATGCTTTAACTCCTTTACATACTTCTGTATTTGGTCCAGCAAGTTTTGGTATAGTTTCCTTATTTTATTCTTATGCCATACTTTTTAATGTCATCTATACCTATGGTATGGAAACTGCATTTTTTAGATTTGCTACTAAGGGAAATAAAAAGACTGTTTTTTCAAATATCCAATCCTCTCTAATCATTACTTCTTTTATTTTATCTTCAATAATATGGTTACTTGCACCATATATAGATAATTTATTTGGGTATGAAGACAGTGAAGTATATGTAAAAATGTTTTCATTACTTTTTGCTGTTGACACATTAATTGTAATTCCATTTGCTAGTTTAAGAATAGATGGAAAAGCAAAAAGGTTTGCTATTTTAAAGTTGTCTGAAGTTGTTATGACTTTTGGCCTAAATTATTTTTTCTTAGTCTATTGTAATGATGTTCTAATTGGTGAATCAAATAGTATATTTTCATCATTGATATCTCAGTATTATGACCCTACTTTTGGTAGAGGATATGTTTTCTTAGCTAACCTAATTTCAAAAGGAATAATATTAATGATGCTGATAGATAAATTCTTTGCTATCAAATTCTCATGGTCTTGGCCAACAATGAAACCTTATTACAAATATGGTTTTCCTCTAATTTTCTCAGGAATAGCCTTTTTCATCAATGAAGCTTCAGATAGAACATTGTTAGCTTTATTACTGCCTGATAATTTTTATGATTTTGGAAATGCAGAAGCTGCAATGGGAGTATATTCAGCCAATTATAGATTATCCATATTTATCACCTTAGCTGTTACAGCATACAAATATGCAGCAGAGCCTTTCTTTTTTTCTACTGCAGAATCTAAAAATTCACCTAAAGTTTTCTCTGATGTAATGCATTACTTTGTCATTACATTGATGGTCATGGTAGTAGGAGTAGTAAGTAATTTATCTTGGATCGCTCCAATTTTCATACGTCAAGAAGCTTATCTAGTTGGTCTTCCAGTTGTACCAATTTTACTTATGGCGAATGTGTTTTTAGGTATGTATTATAATTTATCGGTTTGGTTTAAAGTCACTGATAAAACAAGTTATGGAGCAAGAATTAGTGGAATAGGAGCAATAGTTACTTTGACTTTAAACTTTATATTAATCCCAATCATTGGGTTTTATGGAAGTGCAATCGCAACGTTTTTTTGCTACTTCACTATGATGAGCTATTCCTATTATCTAGGGCAAAAATATTATCCTATTCCTTACAAGATAAAAATGGTATTTGTATACTTTATTATTGGAGGAATTTTTATACTTTTGAACACATTTATTAAAATCGATGGTTTTTGGACGAATATTTTTATCCAAAATGTATTGTTTTTAATCTTTTTAATGATTGTTTCTTTTCTTGAAAGAAATTTAATTATATCTCTTTTTAAAAAACTTTCAAACAGAATTTAATTCGAATGAAAATCAAAGTAATTAATAAGAGTAATAATCCATTACCTCAGTATCAAACACCTCTTTCTGCAGGGTTAGATTTAAGAGCAGTTTTGGATGAACCTATTACACTTAAGCCGCTAGAAAGACACCTATTACCAACAGGTTTATATATTGAATTACCTCAAGGTTATGAGGCACAAGTTAGACCAAGATCTGGTTTAGCATTTAAACATGGACTTACTGTTTTAAATTCTCCAGGAACAATTGATGCCGATTATAGAGGGGAAATTAAAGTTCTTTTAGTAAATTTATCTAATGAGCCGTTTACTATTGAAAATGAAGAACGTATAGCGCAATTAATTGTAGCTAAACATGAAACAATTGTATGGGAGCCTGTTGAAGAACTTTCTGAAACTGAAAGAGGAGCAGGTGGATACGGAAGTACAGGAAAAAAATAAATAAAAAAGATGAAAATTATTGTACCAATGGCTGGTCGTGGTTCACGCTTAAGACCACATACTCTTACTACCCCAAAACCATTAGTAAAAATTGCCGGTAAACCAATTGTACATAGACTAGTAGAAGATTTAGCTGCTATGTCTGATGAAACGCTTGAAGAAATTGCTTATGTAATTGGTGATTTTGGAGATGTTGTTGAAAAAGAATTGATTGAAATTGCTGAGGCATTAGGAGCTAAAGGAACGATCTATTATCAAGATGAGCCATTAGGAACTGCACATGCAATTAATTGTGCTGCCGATTCAATGGATGGTAACATTATTGTTGCTTTCGCTGACACATTATTTAAAGCTGATTTTACGATTGATAAGTTTGAAGATGGTATTATATACACACAAAGAGTCGAAGATCCATCTGCATTTGGTGTTGTAAAATTAGATGGAGAAGGAGTAATTACTGATTTTGTTGAGAAACCAACTGAATTTGTTTCAGATCAAGCAATCATCGGTATTTACTATTTCAAAGAAGGAGAAAAATTACGTACTGAATTACAATATTTAATTGATAATAACATCATGAATGATGGTGAATATCAATTAACTGGAGCTTTAGAAAACATGAAGGCTAAAGGTGCCAGGTTAAAACCAGGTACTGTAGTGGAATGGTTAGACTGTGGTAACAAAGATGCTATTGTGAACACTAACCAAAGATATCTTACTTATATTCAGGAGCAAGAATTAGTACATGACAGTGCCGTTTTAGACAATGTTGTATTAGTTAGCCCAGTTTACGTTGGTGAGAATGTAAGAATTTCAAATGCTGTAGTGGGACCATATGTATCAATTGGAGACAATACAATTATTGAGAATTCTGTTGTTCAAAATTCAATTGTACAAGAAGATACAGATATACGTAAAGTGAATATTGAAAACTCTGTGGTAGGTAACCATGTAGTTTATAGAGGTAGATCAAAAGATTTAAGTATTGGTGATTTTACATCAGTAAAAGAATAAATATTCAAAAAATATAAAATATCTTCTGAAAACAGCGAAATAATTATATTTCGCTGTTTTTTTCATTTAGTATTTTTGTAGATTTATAGATATATAGAAGAAAATTGAATTAGAGGGGTTATCATACACAATGAATAAAAACTTATTAAACATTCGTACTCTTTTACTCTTACTTATCATCAGCTTCATGGCTTTTGATAATGTTGGATACGCTCAAAAAAAGAAGAAAAAGAAAAAATCAAAGAAGGAAAAAAATACGCCAGTTGTTAGCATAGAAGAACCTTCAAAAAAAGACCTAAGAAAAGCAGAAGAATTATTTATTTATGCTGTTAATGAATATTTATTAGAAGAGTATGATCAAGCCTTAGAACTTCTCTTAAAATGTAATGAATTAAATGGTAAAGATGATGGAGTAAAATACCAAACTGCATTATGTTATCAGAAATTAGAAAATTATCAAAGATCACAACAGTTTGCAAAAAGAGCTTTAGAATTAGCTCCTGAGAACAAATATTATTATAAACTTGTCGCTCAAAACTATGAAATATTAGGGCTATACAAGGATGCTCTTCAAGTCTTGGAAACTCAAATTGCAAAAACAGGTGATGACGAAGAAGCTTATTTCCAAATAGCAATGCTTTATCTTCAAATGGGAGCACCTCGTAATGCAATTGAATATTTTGATATAGGTGAAGAAAAGTATGGAATCAATGATGTTATTGTAAGACAAAAACAAAGGATCTACATTAGATTAGGTGATTTGGATGCTGCTTTAGCGGAAGGTGAAAAATTAATCAAAGCATATCCAGAAGAATTAGATTTTAAATATTCTCAAGTTCGTTTGCTTCTAGGTAATAATAAGACAGATGATGCTAGAGAAATGTTAGAACCCATTTTAAAAAATTACCCTAACGAAGGTGAAGGACATTTTTTATTAGCTAACATATATAGGAATCAAGGTGAATCAGAAAAATACTTCGAAGAATTAAAGATTGCATTTGGTAGTGATGATGCCTTATCAGATGAGAGTTATAATATTCTTACTGGTTACCTTCAATTTACTTATAATGAAAAGAAGAGAGAAGAAGGAGAAGAGTTATTGAAAATTGCTCTAGAAGCTCATCCTACTAGTGACAAACTTTTAGCAATCTTTGGTGATTTCATGGTTTCAACTAAGAAATACGCTGATGCTAGAACATTCTATAGAAGATCATTAGATATTAACCCTGACAACTTTAAGCTATGGCAACAAGTATTATCGATAGATTGGGAATTACAAGAAACTGACTCTGTGAATAAACATGCTGATTTAGCATTAGAATATTTCCCAAATCAGGCAATTTTATACTTCTATAGTGGTTCAGCAAAGTTGTTTCTAGAAGAATATGAAGAGGCAGAAGTAATGTTTAATCAAGGATTACAGATAGTTGTGGATCCATCTCTAAAGATACAATTTAACGCTCAATTAGGAGACACTTATTATAAATTGGATGATTATCAAAAAGCTTTTGCTAAATATGAAGAAGTATTAAAAGTTGATCCTATCAATCTATATGTCTTAAACAATTACAGCTATTACTTGTCTCTTAGAAAAGAAAATCTTGAGAAAGCAGAAAAAATGTCTCATGAATTAATATTAGCTGAACCTGAAAATGATACTTATCTAGATACTTATGGGTGGGTTTTATTTGTAAGTAAAAAGTATACAGAAGCTGAAAAAGTCTTAGAAAAAGCTGCTGGTTTGACCAAAAGTGGAACTGTCTTAGAGCACTATGGAGATGTTCTTGCTAAGGTTGGAAATACCGAAAAGGCTTTAGAATATTGGCAAAAAGCAAAAGATTCAGGAGATGAAGTAAGTAAAGTTTTGGACCAAAAAATTAAGTCCAAAAAATTTATTGAAGAATAGAAATGAAAAGTCTTTGTAACGATAATTACAAAGACTTTTTTTATTTTTTTTCAGATAGATATTTTAATACTTTCAGGGTAGGTTCATAATTAGAACAACCCTCTAAAGATTTTTGGAAATATCTTTCTGCTAGATCATGGTTGTTAGATTGTAAATAGGCTATTGCTAAATTATAATGTAATGCTGGAAAATAGGGTAGCCTCATTTGCATTTTTGTATATAAATCAGCAGCTTCTTTTAATTCCCCACATCTACTAGCAAAATTTGCTTCTGCTAAATCAGTAAAGTCTGGGTGATGCCCTTGATTAGCTCTGTAAAATTCAATCAATGTACCAGGAATTCCCACTAAAAACATCATATTTTTAAAAATATTCTTGTGAAAAAATTCTATACCTAAATTATCACCTCCATAATATTTTGTAGTTTTCCAATGCATCTTTTTATTATGAAAAAAATACTCATATTTTCTCCTGTAAGCTAATCGATCATAGTAACCTGTTTCAGGACAAATATCAAAATCTTCGCCATTAGAAAATAGTAATCCATGTTTATCTGAAATAGAATGACACTCATCACAATAATGATACTGCGTTTCAAGATGTCCATCCCAATCTATATGATTATCACACTTACCACATCTTCTCACGGTATTTGCATTTTGTGACTTAAAAATATTGTAAGCCCTCTTAATATCTTTAATCATACCCGATTTAATAATTAAAGCATTATTTTTTTCAATTCTCCATTTAGAGGTCAGTTTACCTAACAAAGGATATCTTTCAAAAGTGATAATTAAGTAACCACTAAAGTAAGTCATCCGTAAAATATCATAAAAAGAAATAATTTCACCAGCTAAAGAAATTCCATTTTCACTGATATTTCCTAATTTTGGTAATAGAAAATGACTTGCTTTTTTTTCATTAAAAGTCCTAAAAGAAAAGGCAAAAGAAGGGATTTCCATCATAAAACGCGTTTTTATTGTAAATTTATCAAATGTAAAAGGATAATTTCATTGGTTTAATGTAAACTTTTGATATTTTTACAAAAGGAAAAATTCCTATTTATTAAAGATAATAACAACGTATTAATTACGTTTTAAAGATAATTAATTTGACACTAGTAGAAAACCTGTCGCTAATAGCGCCAGGCTTTTTTTTATTCAAATTTTTATGATTAACTTCTAAATGTGTTGATTGGTAAAATATCTAACTAGTTTCTCATGAAGAATAGAACTAAATTTTCAATCTGGTATTTCCTCAGTATTCTTGGAGGAATGCTATTTTTAGAAGCCTTATTTTTCTCTGGACCCAATGTTAAAGAATTATCTTATAATGCATTCAGGGATAGTGTCTCATTAGGTAAAGTAGAACATGTTGTTATTGCTGATGATAAAGTTTATGGAAAAATTAAAAAACCATTAACGGATAACTTCCTCAGTGATACTACAGCTGTTGATTCTACTGAAGCAAATAAAAGAAATGGATTATGGAAAATAGATGCTTCTGGTAAAGCCGCACCTTGGCGCGTAGATTATGAAAGAAGAAAAGAAGATCTAAGTAGACAATTTTATGTCATTAAATTGGATGATCCTGATCTTATAAATGATTTACAAGAAGCAAATATTGATTATAAAGGAATAATTGAAAATGATTGGTTAGGAAATTTCTTTTCTAATTGGTTATTACCCTTTGGACTTTTATTTGTCATTTGGGCATTCTTAATGCGTCGAATGGGTAAAGGAGGAGGCCTCGGTGGAGGTGGAGGTAATAATTATCTCAATGTTGGTAAAAGCAAAGCTAAAATATATGCAGCAGACGCTGAACATTTGGTCAATTTTGATGATGTCGCAGGTTGTGACGAAGCGAAACAAGAACTGGCTGAAGTTGTTGACTTTTTAAAGAATTCTGAGAAGTACACTGAGCTTGGAGCTAAAATTCCTAAAGGAATTTTACTTGTAGGACCTCCTGGTACTGGTAAAACACTTTTAGCAAAAGCCGTAGCAGGTGAAGCAGGTGTCCATTTTTATAGTTTATCTGGTTCAGATTTCGTGGAAATGTTTGTCGGTGTTGGTGCAGCTAGAGTTAGAGATCTATTTAACCAAGCAAAACAAAAAGCACCTTGTATTATTTTCATCGACGAGTTGGATGCTATTGGGAAAAGTAGATCTTCCAATGGCATGTCTGGAAATGATGAAAGAGAAAATACACTGAATCAACTTTTGGTTGAAATGGACGGTTTTGCTGCTGATCAAACAGTAATTGTTCTTGGAGCAACTAATAGACCTGAAATATTAGATAAAGCACTTTTAAGACCTGGCCGTTTTGATAGACAGGTTCAAGTAGATCGCCCTGATCTTAATGGGCGATTGATGATTCTCAAAGTTCATTCAAGTAAGATAAAATTAGCTGAATCTGTAGACCTTGAAGAGCTTGCCGCTCAGACTGCTGGTTTTGTAGGTGCTGACTTAGCTAATTTATGTAATGAAGCCGCATTATTAGCTGCTCGAGAAGGTAATACATCTGTTGAACATAAAAATTTCTTAGATGCATTTGAAAGAGTTGTAGCAGGTTTAGAAAAGAAAAATGCGGTGATTAGTGATGCAGAAAAAAGAATTGTAGCATATCATGAAGCAGGGCATGCTATTTTAGGACATTTTACAAAAGGTGCTGATCCTGTAAGAAAAGTTTCAATTGTACCAAGAGGTTCAGGTGCTTTAGGTTACGTGTTACAAGCTCCAACAGAGGATCGTTTTTTAATGAGTAAAGAAGAACTTTTAGGTAAAATAAAAGGCTTATTGGGTGGAAGAGCAGCTGAGGAAATTACTTTTGGTGATGTTAGTACCGGAGCTTCTAACGATCTTGAAAAAGTAGCATCAATTGTAAGATCAATGTTGACCGTTTATGGTATGAGTGAAAAATTACCTAACTTATCACTTCAAGTAGAAGGTCAAAATAATTTCTTAGGAAACGGAGGAAATTCACATAGAAGATCTGAAGACTTAGAGAAAGAAATCGATAAAGAAACTCTTCAAATTATTGCAAGATGTTATGAAGAAACGAAAGAATTTCTAATTGAAAGGAAAGACGATCTTGAAAAGTTAGCCAAAATTCTACTTGAAAAAGAAATTTTAGATGAACAGGACGTAAATAAAATTTTAGGTCCTAGAGTAGTATTAACTAAACATGATTAGATCAGAAAAGAAAATTGATGAATTTATTTTACGCGAAGCTAAATCCATTAAAGATCTTCTTAAAAGTGGAAGTATCTCAAAAGATTTAGTAAGTATTGATATATTTATTGATAATATTATTTCAGATTTTCAGATTGATCCATCTCAAAATGAATACCTCAGAAAGAGATCAATTGAAATTTTAAAGGAAAAAAATATTAAAATTGCTGGAATGTAATTATATTGAAAAGCCGTATTTATTCAGTTAGATACGGCTTTTCAACAAAACTAACTACTTTTTCGTTTCTAGTATAAACACATAAATTTACATATTAACCAAATACTAGCACATGTATTTTATTGAAAAACAAGAGTACGACAAGTACACTGAAGAAGACCATCAGGTATGGAGGACCTTATTTTTAAGGCAAATGAAAATTCTACCTACGCTTGCAGAGAAGGATTTCTTAATTGGTATTGAGTCTATTGGTTTCAATGAAGAAAAAATTCCTTCTTTCGAATTATTAGATGAAAAATTACTATCTATTACAGGATGGAGTATTGCTCCAGTTGTAGGATTGATTCCTAATAAAGAATTTTTTGAACTTCTAAAAGCTAAGAAATTTCCTTCTTCAACATGGTTCCGAAAATTATCTGAATTAGATTACTTAGAAGAACCAGATATGTTTCATGATATTTTTGGACACGTCCCTCTTTTAACAAATAAGTTCTTTTGTCAATATTTAGAAAAAATGAGCGTTATTGCTTTAAAATATATTGATAATGAGCATATTGTTGAATTAATATCTCGATTATATTGGTATACAGTAGAGTTCGGTTTAATTGAAACTCAAGAAGGATTAAGAATTTACGGAGCAGGAATTTTATCTTCAAAAGGAGAAAGTGAGTACAGTCTTTTCTCTGATATTCCTAAGCGACACAAATTTAGTGTATTAGAGATATTACAAACACCTTATATCAAAGACAAATTCCAAGAACAATATTGGGTCATAAATTCATATGAAGAATTATATGATAGTTTAGATGAATTAGATCAATTATTATTAAAAGTAACTGAGAAAAATATTATTATTCAATAAAGCTAAAGTGTTCATATAAATTCGACATGAAAACTTTTTCAAAGAGTAAATCACTATTTTGATCATATAGAAAAGTGCTTCTTTGAACTATTCCTATCGGATAAAGAAAAGCGTTAAGTTGTTTAATAACTCTCGCTTTTGAATCTGATAGAATAGGGAAAGGGAAGCTCTTTTTCTTTAAAGCTTTTTTTATATCCCCTTCCTTTTGATGTACTAACACGTAACAATGATTACAATATTTAGAAATCTCTGAGAAATTTTCTTTCAGTAATTTTAAATGTTGCTCATCTAATTTTTGATCTACTGTAGGTAATATGACTATTAGACAACCTGATAATTGTAAACGGTAAACAATACTGTTGTAATCTCTTAATTCAAAAGTGTTTTCCATAGATATGAAAAAAGGACGTATAGTTTAACATATACGTCCTTTAAAAAGGTATTTCTTTTTTATTATTTCAAGATGTTATGTCCCATCTTATCTCTTTTTGTCTCCAAATACTTTTTATTGTATTGGTTTGGTGTGATTTCTATGGCAATATTATCAACGATTTCTAGACCATATCCAATTAAACCTGCTCTTTTCTTAGGATTATTAGAGATTAATTTCATTTTACTAACACCTAATTTTCTTAAAATTTGAGCACCTACACCATAATCACGTTGATCAGATTTGAAACCTAAAGCTTTGTTTGCTTCTACAGTATCCATGCCTTCTTCTTGTAATTTATAGGCCTTAAGTTTATTTACTAAACCAATACCGCGTCCTTCTTGATTCATATAAAGAATTACTCCTCGTCCTTCTTTTTCGATCATTTCCATTGCAGCATGTAATTGTGGGCCACAATCACAACGACAAGAACCAAAAATATCACCTGTTACACAAGAGGAGTGAACCCTAGCCATTACAGGCTCATCACCAGTGATGTCACCTTTAATTAGGGCTAAATGTAATTCACCTGATTGTGTATGACGGAATGCTTTTAAATTGAAATGACCAAATTCTGTTGGCATATCCACTCCAATTTCCTCTTCAACAAGAGATTCTTCTAATTTTAATCTATACTGAATTAAATCTTCAATACTGATTAATTTCAAATTATGTTTTGCAGCAACTTTTACAAGGTCTGGAAGGCGAGCCATTGACCCATCATCATTCATAATTTCAACAAGCACTCCACATGGTTCCAAACCTGCAAGTCTAGCTAAATCAATTGTTGCTTCTGTGTGTCCTGTTCTTCTTAGAACACCATTTCTTTTTGCCTTTAGAGGGAAAATATGTCCAGGTTTTCCTAAGATTGCGGGGTCCACGTTAGGATCTGCTAAAGCTTGAACTGTTTTTGAACGGTCACTTGCTGAAATACCTGTTGTACATCCATGGCCAATTAAATCTACTGAAACAGTAAAAGGTGTTTCAAATGCTGCAGTATTTTTACCTACCATTAATTCAAGACCTAATTCTTCACAACGGTCTTCAACTAATGCGCAACAGATCAAACCTCTACCTTCTTTTGACATGAAGTTAATAATCTCAGGTGTTACTTTTTCAGCAGCACAGATAAAGTCTCCTTCGTTTTCTCTATCTTCATCATCTACTACGATTACTATTTCGCCATTTTTTATTGCCTCAATAGCGTCCTCGATAGTATCTAATTTAAATTGTTCTGACATTTTATATATGGATGTGTGACTGAACCTTTATGTTTATTATACAAAGTTAGTAGAATTTGAATTATAAACTATAAAAGAACGGTTATTCATTTATTTAATAAAACTAGTTAGGACTAAACTAATAACAAGTATTACTCCTCCCATGATGTATAACATCATCATGTTAGTTTGTAACCATTTTTCTTCTTTATTTTTGCTGAATTGATACAGTTGAGTACCAGCAAAAACAAAGATGACAATACTAATAAAAAGTGTTGTTTTATGGTTTATATCACCTCGAGGTATTCGATGAATATTTTGGTAAATAAGTTCACCTATTCCAAAGCCGAATAAGGCACCTAAACCCATGAATCTTTTTAACATAAAACTGATAGAATGAAAAACGGAAACATAACTCAATATGCTTCCGTTTTTTCTTATATATTATTAGTTGCTATACAACAACGTTTACAATACGCTTAGGAACAAAGATAAACTTCTTTATTGGTTTACCATCTACCCATTTTTGAACTACTTCATTTGCAAATACAGCTTCTTTTGCTTCTTCTTGAGAAATATCAATTGGAAGATCAAGTTTCACTCTCATTTTACCGTTAATAGAAACTGGATAAGTATGAGATGCTTCTACTAATAATGAAGGATCAAATTCAGGGAATGAAGCTAAAATAATTGAATCTTCATGACCTAATGCTTCATGCCATAATTCTTCTGCAATATGTGGTGCAAAAGGAGATAAGATAATTAAGAATTGCTCTAAAACTTCTTTTTTATGACATTTTGCAGAAGCAAGTTCATTGACACATACCATAAAGGCAGGAACAGTAGTGTTCAAGCTTAATGATTCCATATCTTCACCTGCTTTTTTGATTGTCTTATGAAGGATTTTTAATTCTTCAGGTGTAGCTTTTTCATCTGTAACGATTGATTGTCCTTGATCATTGTAGAATAATCTCCACATTTTTCTTAAGAACTTCCATACACCATCAATACCTTGCATAGACCATGGCTTAGATTGTTCTATAGGTCCTAAGAACATTTCATATAAACGAAGTGTATCTGCACCATATTTCTCAATCACTACATCAGGGTTAACAACGTTGTATTTAGATTTTGACATCTTTTCTACAACATGCCCACACATGTATCTACCATCTTCTAGAATAAATTCAGCATCAGCATAATCTTTACGCCATTGCTTGAATTTCTCAGTATCTAATTCGTCATTATTCACGATGTTTACATCAACATATAACGGTTGAACGTCATAGTCTTTCTTTAAACCGTGAGAAACGAACTGGTTTGTTCCTTTTACTCTGTAAACAAAGTTTGACCTACCTTGGATCATTCCTTGGTTTACAATTCTTTGGAATGGCTCTTCATGACCAATGAATCCCATGTCATACAAGAACATATTCCAAAAACGAGAATATAATAAGTGACCTGTAGCATGCTCAGTACCACCTACATACAAATCTACTTGATTCCAATACTCAACAGCTTCTTTACTTACAAATGCCTCTTTGTTTTGAGGATCCATATAGCGTAAGAAATACCAAGATGAACCAGCCCAACCAGGCATAGTAGTTAATTCATAACCAAATTGACCATCGTATTTCCAGTCTTTTGCATTTCCTAGAGGAGGATCACCTTCTGGAGTAGGCAGGTAGTTTTCAACTTCAGGTAAGTTTAATGGAAGTTGATTATCAGGAACTAATTGAGGAGTATCGTTTTCATCAAAATATACTGGCACTGGTTCACCCCAATAACGTTGACGAGAGAATACTGCATCTCTAATTCTGAAATTCACTTTAGCCTTACCTTGACCTACTGAAACTAATTTATCAATAGCTACTTTGATTGCTTCATCAGATTCTAAACCATTTAAGAATCCAGAATTAATCATTTTACCTTTCTTTACCTCAGTTGGGTCCTCAAGATCTTCTGTTCCTTCAATTACTCGAATAATTGGTAAATCGAAGTGATTTGCAAAACGGAAGTCTCTATCATCAGAAGAAGGAACTGCCATTACAACACCAGTACCATATCCTGCTAATACATAATCAGCAATCCATAAAGGTACTTTTTCACCTGATAATGGATTAATTACATATGAACCAGTAAATACTCCTGAAACCGTTTTCACGTCAGATTGACGATCTCTCTCAGATCTATTTTTAGCTGCTTCGACATAAGCTTCAACTGCTTCTTTTTGTTCGGAAGTAGTCAAAGAAGGAATTAATTCATGCTCTGGTGCTAAAACAACATATGTAACACCAAAAACAGTATCCACACGAGTAGTGAATGCAGTAAGAGAAATGTCACTATCAGATACTTTAAAATCAAGCTCACAACCAATTGATTTACCAATCCAGTTACGTTGCATTTCTTTTAAAGCATCCGACCAATCTAATGTATCTAAATTACCCAATAAACGATCTGCATATGTAGTGATACGCATCATCCATTGTTTCATTTTCTTTCTTTCAACTGGATGTCCACCTCTTTCAGATACACCATCTTTCACTTCATCATTAGCCAAAACAGTACCTAATGCAGGACACCAGTTTACCATAGCTTCAGATAAGAAAGTCAATCTGTATTGTAATAGGATAGTTGCCTTCTCATTTTCAGAAAAAGCATTCCACTCAGCTGCAGTGAAAGATGTTGCATTATCATCACATTCCACATTGATTCCTTCAGAACCATTTGCTTCAAAATGCTTGATTAATTCAGCAATATCTTTTGCTTTATTTTCGTCTTTATCGTAGTAAGCATTGAATAATTGTTGGAAAATCCATTGTGTCCAACGATAATATTCAGGAGAAGAAGTTTGTACTTCACGACTCCAATCGAAACTAAAACCAATCTTGTTCATTTGAGATTTGAACGTACTGATATTTTGTTCAGTCGTAATTGCAGGATGTTGTCCTGTTTCAATGGCATATTGCTCAGCAGGAAGACCAAATGAATCAAATCCCATTGGGTGTAGTACATTATATCCCTTTAATCTCTTATATCTTGAAACGATATCTGAGGCAATGTATCCCATTGGGTGACCTACGTGAAGTCCTGCTCCAGACGGGTAAGGGAACATATCTAATGTATAATACTTTGGCTTATCCTTATCAATATCCACTTTATAGATATTATTGTCCTGCCAGAACTTTTGCCATTTAGGCTCAAATGAATTATGGTTATATTCAGACATACTTATATATGTATTCTAAAAATTAATTGCTTTTTTATGACTTTTTAGAATTCAAAAAATCAAGCAAAGATATAAATAAATCTATTTTAAAATACTTATAAGTGCAGGGAATCAGAATATTTTTAAAATACTAAAAAAAATAAATGTCAATAATGATTGAATTTTAATGAGTTTTTACCTTTTATTTTCTATTAAATGAAGTTTTTAATTGAGATCTTATTTCCATTAAATACTATAGAATCGTCTTTTTTCTTGCCAAGAAAGTGCTTTCCAATAGGAGATTGAGCACTAATAATAAAATAGGGTTTATTTTCGAATTTAACTTGACCTAAGCTGATTGATAAGTAATATAATCCAAGGTTTGTTGCTATTAATGAACCAGGTGTTATAGTTTCAGTAGTTGAATCATTTAACTCTTCAATTACTTTCAAAAGTTGTAGATTTTGAGCTTGTTGATTACCCATTTTCTCTTTTTCAAGGTGCATCATTGCTCTTGCTGTATCATGTTTATCGCCAGCAGTACTTCGGGTTTCTGCATTAGCGGATTCTTGAGCACTGTTCATCGCATCTTCCAGGGCTTTAATTTTATCAACAACGATTGATTTACAATGAGCCTTCAAAGCTTTTTTTAATTCAAGAGTTAATTCTGCCATATATATAAAAAGAAAAGAGGAAGATTATTCTTCCTCATTATTTCATTAGTTTACAAATTCAGACTTCAAAATAGTGATTTCATTTCCGACTTTCAAATCATACGTTTCATATTTCTGTTGGTATAATTCTTTTACATAAAGAACATCTTTCCAAGTTACCGCTTCTTCAGGTTTCTGAAGTGCTTTAAACAATTTTCTAGTTAGTTGAAAATACCCATCTCCATATTCTACTGTAAGAATGATAGATACAACTGTGTAATTTTTTGATGCTACCGGCTTTTCTGCTGCGAATGTGTTTACTGAGAAAAGGAGAGTAGCTGTAAAGAATAAGATCAAAAGATTTTTCATAATAATTAAAGTAGTTGTTTTGTTTATCTTTATTGTATTACAAATATAATATAAACTTCACCAAAAGAGCAAGAAAAAAACCAATAAATATTAATTTATTTTATTGATATACAATTAGTTATAAATAATAAATAAAATTTTTTATTTAACATAACATTAATTATATCGGATTATTAAAACTATAATAGATGATATAATTCTTTTCTTTGTAAGATTGTTATTAACTAAAAAGTCTAAAACTTATATAGACTTTAGACTGAAAAGTTATCCATGACTATAATATATTTTAATACTTATTTCTTAACATAACTGACAATTAAAATATTGGACACCATAAATGTAGAACAGAAATTAATTGACCCAACCTAATAATCTTTCCATTACTTTTTGCATCATTATATATTCATAATTCTCATTTGTTTCTTTTTGAGAACTAAGTGTAAGAATTTTACAGATATGTTTAGTGTCATTGGATAAATGGTCACCAATGCAAATAATCCCAATATTTGTTTCCTTACAAAAAATTTCTGCTTTAAAAATGTATTCTTCATTCATTGGAATAGCTAAATAGAAAAAATCACAATAAGTACTTTTATTCATTATTTTAATTCTATTCTTTTTAAAATCATCTAGCTCAGTAATAATTTCAGAACCTATAAATAAAGGTCTCTTTTTATATTTATTTTCTGGTTTTGCTAATGTTAGTATATCGATTTCTTTATTTGGTCTTTGTATTTCAAAAGAAACTAAATGTTCATGATTCTTACAGAAGTCCACATTTAAAGTTCTTGCAATCCATTGTTCAGAACGTAATGCATTAAGAATATTTGCTCTTGCTAGATTTTCAGAAGATAATTGATATTTTTCCATTATCTTCAAATCTTTCCAATAACTATCTACAGTATTTTGTTGAACATTCTCATTATTTACTGTATCCTTTAATTGGTAAGGAAGGACAAATTGTGTTTTATCTTTCTTTGTAGAAACATAATCAGGCTCTTCTTTTTTTCTACCACGTTCAGTCTTCCCTCCTTTTAATGGTCTATATATTTGCCATAATTCTCTAAGTTCATGACGCATATTTTCTCCTCTAATCATTTTCTCTTTTACATCTTCAACTATTTTTGATGGAGCAATTGTTCTTACCTTACTAAAAGTTTCTAATTGTTCAGGTGTAGTTTTTACAATGGACTCATCCAATTGATCTAAATGATGTAATTCTAATATTTCTAAGTATAGTTTTGCTCCTGACCTAGCACGCCATAATGTTGATATATTAATTCTATTTTTTGATGCTAAACCTTTTACATACTCCGTAAATGATCTTGATCTAAGTTTATATAATTGTTGGGACTCAATTTGATCTAAAAGTTTTGCAACACGAAGCCAGTTTCTTCTATCCTTCTGAATTAATATTTCAAATTCAAGCTCTATTTGTTCTAATTTATTTAAATTCATAGTTGCAAGTTGCAACTAATATTTATTATTAACAACATATTTAAGTGTATAATATAGGTATTAATCTTCTAAATCGATGTTAAAACCAAAGTATAGACTTATATTTGATATATATCATTATATAATATACTGTTGAGAAAAATATTTTTAATCATTGGACTATTTTTTTTGAGTTCAGTGACCCCCGCTCAAGATATTCTGTCTTTATATGCTACTAAAGGTGAAGATGCTCAGATTAGAAGTCAAGAACTTTTTGATCGTTATAATGATCCTTTAGTAACAAGTTATACATGGGCAATTAGCTTAGGATGGAATCATTCAGCTAGACCTCATAGACCAATAGGTTTTGATTTTACTTTCGGTTCTGCTATTGTTTTTATTCCTCAAAACAAATTATCATTTACTGTAGAAGATATTTCAGGAGTCAGAATAGTAAGTGGTGATGAAAATCTCCCTACATTTTTTGGTACTGAAGTAACTGAAACAGTAATTGGTGTTAAAAATGATGATGGCACTGAAGCAATTATACCTGCAACAAGAGGTGTAGATATTCCCGTAGCACCTATGCCCTACATAAAGTTTGGGATGGGTTTATTAAAGAATACAGAAGTAATGGGTAGAGTATTTCCTAAGGTAGAATACAATGGAATTATCTTACAAATGTGGGGTGCTGGTATTAAACATAATTTAATTCAATGGTTTTTCGATGAAAAATCTCCAATTGACTTAAGTATTTTTGGAGGTTATACTCAGGTGGATGGCACCTACCCTCTTGATCAGAGTCAGGTAGCTCCAGTTGTGACCCCTGGAAATTTAGAATTTACAACTAAAGGTGGTGATTTTGAATTAATACTTTCTAAAACTCTCCCGCTATTGACAATATATGCTAATACAGGGTTTGTTTATAGTAAAAATATTTCAACATTAGTTGGAGATTACCGACTTTTACAAAACAATGAAGAAAGTCTTAATATCCCTGAAGATGGGATTGTTGATGAAACCGAGCTAAAAACTTGGAAGTTTGGGGGTGGTTTAATGCTTAAATTTGGCCTTGTTTTCATAAATGGTGATTATACTTTTTCAAAATATCATCAAATTAATGTTGGAATGGGCCTTACTTTAAAATAAACTTCTCAAATTATGTTAAAAATGCTTAAATGCTTATATTAGATAGTAAGTTTTAAGACATTAAAACCGATTTTTGTGTTTGTCTTAAAGATGGGCTATTCTATTTTGTATTTATACAGAAGATAAAAATGGTTTCATCGATGACTATTAGATTGTAATTAGAATAATGTTTCAAGCATTAAAATAAGACTATATCGTGGATTTATTTGAAAAACTTCTTCAAGACAGAGGACCATTAGGAAACCATTCCAAAATGGCACATGGATATTACGCATTCCCAAAACTTGAAGGAGAAATTGCTCCTCGTATGACTTTCAGAGGAAAGGAAGTACTAACATGGAGTTTAAACAATTACCTTGGTTTAGCTAATCATCCAGAAATTAGAAAAGTTGATGCTGAGGCAGCAGCTGAGTATGGTTTAGCTTACCCAATGGGTGCACGTATGATGTCTGGTAACTCAAACTTAATTGAAGAGTTTGAATCAGAGCTAAGCTCATTCGTAGGTAAAGAAGATACAATGGTATTAAACTTTGGATACCAAGGTATTATGTCTGTTATCGACGCGTTATTAGATAGAAAAGATGTTGTAGTATATGATTCTGAGTGTCATGCATGTATCATCGATGGATTGAGAATGCATGTTGGTAAACGTTTCGTTTTCCCTCACAATGATATCGAAAACTGTGAAAAGCAATTACAAAGAGCTTCTAAATTAGTTGAAGAAACTGGTGGTGCTATCCTATTAATTACTGAAGGTGTATTCGGTATGTTAGGTGACCAAGGTAAGCTTAAAGAAATTGCAGACCTTAAAGATAAATATCAGTTCCGTATGTTAGTAGATGATGCTCACGGTTTTGGTACTTTAGGTAAAACAGGTGCTGGTGCTGGTGAAGAGCAAGGATGTCAAGATAAAATTGACATTTACTTCTCTACTTTCGCTAAGTCAATGGCTTCAGTTGGTGCATTCATTTCATCAGATGAGCAAGTAATTGAATACTTAAGATACAACACTAGATCTCAAATCTTTGCTAAGACATTACCAATGCCATTAGTAAAAGGTAACTTAAAAAGATTAGAGATGTTACGTACAATGCCAGAGTTAAAAGATAAACTTTGGGAAGTATCTTCAGCTTTACAAAAACAATTGAAAGAAAATGGTTTTGATATCGGTTTAACTGATACTCCTGTAACTCCAGTTTTCTTGCAAGGTGGTCAAAATGAAGCTGTTAATATGGTAATGGACTTAAGAGAAAACTTCAACATTTTCTGTTCTGTTGTTGTTTACCCTGTAGTTCCAAAAGGAGTTATCATGTTACGTCTAATCCCTACTTCTATGCACTCATTAGCAGATGTAGAAGAGACAATCTCAGCATTTAAAGCTGTAAAACATAAATTAGAATCTGGTGAGTATGCTAATGCAGAACCACAAATTATGAAATAATTTATATCAGATTTTAAGTAAAAATATGAAAGGATAAGATTTCAAAAAAATTGAAATTTTATCCTTTTTTTTATCTAAAAATATTATACTTTTTCAAAGGAATTGTATAAATTGCTATACACTTAATTTAATTATCGATAGAAATTAATTTTAATACAATGGACAAATTCACAGAACTAAAAGAGCTTATCCAGCAAACTGAAGAAGATGCACAAAAATTCTACAACAGCAAAGTTGCTGCTGCTGGTACTCGTGTAAGAAAGAACATGCAAGAAATTAAAAAACTTGCTCAAGACATCCGTTTAGAGATTCAAGAGATCAAAAACAACGGTTAGTCATAGTCTAACGCTGAAATAAAAAAAGGGTAGAATTAATAATTTAATTCTACCCTTTTTTTACATTCTATGTAATACTTCCACTGCTGCTCGTACCCTTTCGGTAAATGAAACTTGATCATATAACAGTTTCATTTCACAAGCATCTTCATCTTGATGCTCTCCTAAGCTTACTCTACAAGTAGCATGAGATTTCTCTGTAAATTGATCTAAAATTTTTGAAATTGAATAAGAAAATGAGAACAAATAATCAAAAGATTTATTGATAAAAACTTGTAGATCTCCTTGTACAATTTTATCATTCCAATCAATTTTTGAAATAGGAATTAATTTACAATTAAATGGAATTTCAAAATGTGTTTTTGAGAATTCTGAAATGAAAATTATTTCTAAATTTTTAACTGATTTTGGAAGAATCTTTTCAAGAATTTTAATCTCATTCAATGTGTTCTGAAGTTTAACTTGATCTTTCACATAGAACAAAAAGCCTACTGATGTAGCATCTCGTAAAGGCAAATCATTATTATGAATAACTTCAATGTGTGATTTATCCTTACCGAGTTTATATTTTAAAAGCTTGTTTTTTAATGAATTAATCATATTATTCTTCAAGTAATTGACTAAATTGTCCTTCAGTTAAGACAGTGATTCCTAAACTTTCTGCTTTTTTTAATTTGGATCCAGCCTTTTCGCCTGCAACAAGATAATCAATTTTTGCTGAAATAGAAGTACGAACTTTCCCTCCATTCGCTTTGATCATATCATGGATTTGATTTCTTGTTAAACTATGGAAAGTACCTGTACAGACAAATAATTTATCATCTAATGCTCCTTTATTGTCTTTTTCAATAACTTCAAATTGTAATCCATTTTCTTTTAATTGGTTTACAATTTCTAAATTTCCAGAGTCATTCCTAAACTCAACTATACTCTCAGCAATTCTACCACCTACCTCATATACATCTGCTATTTGTTCTTCAGTTGCAGAAAATAATGCATCTATATTTTTAAATACTTCACTTAATTTTTCAGCAATTGTACTACCAACATGACGAATTCCTAATGCGAATAATACTTTTTCATAAGGTATTTCTTTTGAAGCTTTTATTCCATTTAATAAATTATCAATTGATTTCTTCTTAAAGCGTTCCATCGTTGATAATTTTTCTTCATCTAAAGTATATAAATCAGCATAGTTATTTATTAATCCCTTACTGATTAATTGTTCAATTGTTTCCCCTCCCAAAGAATCAATATTCATTGCTTTTCTAGAAACAAAATGTTGAATTTTACCTTTTACTTGAGGTAGACAGCTTTTTGAATTTGGACAATAATGTTGAGCCTCACCTTCAATACGAATTAAGGGAGTATTACAAGCTGGGCAATTTTCAATAAAATGAACTTCAGGAGAATCATCTTCTCGCATCGTTTTATCTACTCCTGTAATTTTTGGAATGATCTCACCTCCTTTTTCAACATAAACAAAGTCACCTTCATGTAATTCCAACCTTGCAATTTCATTGGCATTATGTAATGAGGCTCTTTTTACAGTTGTTCCTGCTAACTGAACAGCTTGTAAATTTGCTACTGGTGTAATTGCTCCCGTCCTACCAACTTGATAAGTTATACTTTCAAGCTTTGTTTTTGCAGCTTCAGCTTTATATTTGTAAGCAATAGCCCAACGTGGACTTTTTGCAGTATTACCTAACTTTTTTCGTAAAATCTCTTGATCTACCTTAATAACAACTCCATCTGTTTCTAGAGGTAAATCAAATCTATCTTTATCCCACTTTGTGATAAATTTCCAGACTTCATCAATTGAAGTTGCTTTTTCAAAAGTATTTGGAATATTAAAACCCCATGATTGCAATGTTTTTAAGGCATCATAATGATTCTCAATAGATTCATAATCTCCTACTATACCATAGACATACATATCTAAGTTTCGTTCAGCAACCTTTTTAGGATCTTGTTGCTTTAGAGCACCAGCACAAGCGTTTCTTGGATTCGCCAACAAAGGCTGAAGTTTCTTTCCATCCTTCTCTCTCTGTTCATTTTCTTGAGCAATTACTTCATTATTTTTTTCAAATGATTCTTTACTCATAAATACTTCTCCTCTTACTTCAAGTTTCGCAGGATATTCACCTCTTAACTTTAAAGGGACCGTCTTTATTGTTTTCGCATTATTTGTTACTTCATCACCCTCTTCTCCATTTCCTCTTGTGACGGCTTTTACTAAAAGACCATTTTCATAAATTAAGCTTAAAGCTACGCCATCGTACTTCAATTCACATACGAGCTCTGGTTTTTCTCCTAATTCTTTTTCAACTCTCTTTTCAAAATCTAATAAATCTTCTTGATTATAAGTATTAGACAAAGAAAGCATTGGTACTTCATGCCTTATAGTAGGGAAATTCTTTGTAGGAGCTCCACCTACTCTTTGAGTTGGGGAATTGGGTAATAATAATGATGGATATTCTTTCTCTAATGATGATAATTTTGAAAGCATTTGATCAAATTCTAGATCTGAAACTTCTTGTACACCATCTATATAATATTTTGTATTTAAGTAATGTAATCTTTCTGATAGATTCTCTACTTCTTTCTTTGCACTCTCTAATGACATCGTTTTTCTATTTATTTAAGATGCTGTCTGATTCTTTCAGCTATCGCAGCTAATTCTTCTTGAGTAAGATTTAATTTATTTGAAAAGTTCATATCATGCATAGTACTTATTGGAATAAGATGCATATGTGCATGGGGAACTTCTAACCCAATAACTGCATGACCTACTCTATTACAAGGAAACTCTTTCTTAATAGCTTTTGAAATTTTCTTAGCTGTAACATACAATCCTGCTAATATTTCATCCTCAAGTTCAAACATATCATCTACTTCATGTTTTGGAATAACAAGTGTATGTCCTTTTTGAATTGGTGAAATATCTAAAAACGCATAATAATTATCGTCTTCGTAAATTTTATGAGAAGGAATTTCTCCTTTAACTATTTTAGAAAAAATACTTGACATTTTATTTTTTATTTTTTGGTTTAATCAATAAATATAACATCAAAAGTAATGATAAAATATACCCTATTGTACTAATCAATGGCATACCTAAAGTATTTCTTTGGAGGTACGTTAAGGGAGATAACATTACTATAGATGAAGAGATTAATAACCCAACAATGAGTAAAACTATATTAAGATTTGAACTTGATTCAGCCAATTGATTTGTAATTGGCTCTAATCCTTGATGATCTACATTGACCACCAATTTACCTGTTCTTGTTTTCTTTAAAATATATCTAACCTCCATCGGTAAGTTATAGATCAAAGATGATATTTGATGAAATGAATAATAGAAATCGGAACTTAAGTTCTTCAAAGAGAACTGTTCCTTTGCTAACTTTACTCCATAAGGTTCTATCTCAGGTAAAACTTCTAAACTTGGCCACAACACATTACATATACCTTCAAGAATAGCTAACGCTCTTAAGATCATAAAAATAGAACCTGAAACAGCTAATCGATGTTTATAGATAATTTCTTGTAACATACCCGTTATTTCAGCCATTGAAGTATCACTAGAACCATGAACAACAAATCGCTCTACTAACTCATTTAAATCTTGTTCTAATAAACGTAGATCTTCAGTATCTGACTCTTTTGCAATACGTCTTAAATGCATTGCCATTCCTCTAGCATCACCTTGTCCCATAGAGGTTAAAAAGTTAGCTAAACCGTATCTTTGGTATTTTGTCAAACGGCCAATCATACCAAAGTCAATTAGAATAATTTTACCATCTGGTCTAATCAATACATTACCAGGATGAGGATCTGCGTGAAAATAGCCTTGATTAAAAATTTGGTCTAGGTATAAATGCAATCCGTCTAAAGCAACTTGTTTAACATCAAGTCCCCAAGATTCTATTGTTCTTTTGTCAGTGATTTTACAACCACTAACATATTCCATGACCAATAATTTTTTGGTGGTATATTCTAAATAGGCATAAGGAATATGAAGCTTTTTATTTTCCTTATTGGCATTTCTAAATTGAACTATATTTTTTGCTTCAATAGTATAATCCAATTCATTAAGAATAGATTCCTCAAATGTCTCAATGATTTCATCTGGGTTTAGTATACCATATCTACCAAAAAAATGCTTTGTATGCTTTACAAATTCTCGCAATAAGCGTAAATCTGTTCGAATTTGTTCTCTAGCTCCTGGTCGTTGAATTTTTAAAACAACATCCTGACCCGTTTTCAAACGTGCTCTATGTACTTGACCAATACTTGCTGCTCCAAGTGGTTTATTATCAAAAAAAGAAACAAAATCGTTAAGGTTCATACCCGTTTCTTTTTCAATGATAGCCATTGCCTCTTCCTCATCAAATGGTGCAACACTATCTTGTAATTTTTGGAGCTCTTCTATAAGATCTTGTGGTAAAATATCAGGCCTATTACTTAAAGTTTGGGCAAACTTCACAAAAGTAGGTCCTAATTCTTCTATTACCATTCGTATACGTTCAGAACGACTAAATTGAAGAACTGGTCGATTGTTCCTTTTCCAATCATCAATTGGAACATATTTGTTCAATGACGTATTGGAAACAACATCTTCGAAACCATACTTCAATAAAATTTTTATAATCTCTTGAAGTCGTTGAAAATTTTTTACTTTGGTTGAAAAAAACATTAACTAAAAAATGTATACAAATCTTTTTTGATTTCTTCTAAATGATCCTTTTTACCCAATTCTTGAGTTAGTTTATTGATCAAAATAATATAAATCGAACTTTCATCAACCTAAATTAATTTTGTTATAGATCATTCTTTCTTTAAGCATCAAATTAGTTAATTTTGATATAAAAAGCACAATTAAATGCTATTAAGGTAAATACAATTGTAAAAAATATTGATTTATAAGTGAATAAATTATTTTATAATAAAAGGTTAGAATGGGTAACCAATAGCTAAATTAAATACAATATCATTAAAACGAGTATCTTTAATAACCCATTGATCTCCCCTATCAGGAATATAAGGAACTCTTACCGGCACTGCAAAATCAAATCTTAAAACAAAGAATTGGACATCTAATCGAACACCAACCCCAGCACCCAATGCCATTTGATTTAGCATACTATCAATTTTAAAATCACCTCCAGGTCTATCGGGGTCTTCATTTGCCAACCAAACGTTACCAAAATCCATAAAAGCCGCTAATTTTAGATATTTATGAAGATCATATCTATATTCAATACTTCCTTCTATTTTAATATCTCCTCCTTGCTGACCGAAAGTACTTATATTTTTATCAGAATCTGAAGTTTGATCTGGATCTTCATTTGGAACTGGGTTACTTTCAGCATCTGGGTTATAGCTACCCGGTCCTACTGTTCTTGACCTAAAAGCTCTAATACTATTTGGCCCACCTACGAAATATTGTTGAATAAAAGGCAATGCCGTTGAATTACCCCATGGCTTACTATAACCAATGACCAATCTATTCGCTAACGAGCCTTTTTTTGATGTTCTGAAATAGAATCTAAAATCATTTGTAAAACGAACGTATTGTGAAAATGGATTACCAAAAATTTCATATTGTCCTGTTTCTGGATTTTTAGAAGCTCCAAATAACTCCATTGCACCATACCAAACATTACCCGATATAGCTACATCACCTTTATAATAAAAGCTTCCCCAATGAATACGTTTATCCCAAGTTGGAGCATACTCAAAAGTATAATCGCTACCTAATATAAATTGGTTTCTAAATGACTCTGATAGTGTTGGAAATGCTTCATCTATGGATAAATCTCCAGTTGATCCCGAAGCTTGATAACTTATAGAAACAGGATTTAACGTATGTTTTAAGTTTTCATTTGTTCTCCAATCAAAACCATAAGACGTATTGAAATAATTTAAAGTATATGAAGGGAAGAAATGATATCTTTTAAACCCAACTCCAAAATTTGTATAAGGAATATAAAAATCTCCACCGGGATGAACTTTAATTGGAGCAATAACTCTTGGTATTGATAATTTTGCATCGATACCATACCAAAATATAACATCTACACCATTATTTTTTCCACCAAATTGTTTCTGCACACCAGTATATCCGGTAATTGATAATTTTTCAGCTCCTCCAAAAGTATTTCTATTCTTCCATGTTACATCAAGTTCAGGACCTGTATAACCAGAAGACCATGTCGACATCGAAAGTTCAGTAGATAGTGCATGTAATGTAACCTGAGACATTTTTGCGTTCACATCTAATTTCCCAAGATATGGATCATCTGTATCTTTTGGTTCAAATTCCATATTTACAAACTTGAAAACTCCTAAACCAGAAAATTGTCTTAAACTAGCTTGATGTTTATACCTAGAATAAATATCCCCTGTCTTAATTTGTAATGTAGATTCTAATATTTTAGGTTTTAAATTGTTAGGATCTCCTTTATAGATCACAACAGAATCAAGCTGAATTGTTTCATGCTTATTTTTTGAAGCATTTAGGCCATCTAAATCAAAATCGGGTTGTAATGTAACAGTATCAACTACATATAACTTTTTCACCTTATCAGGCATATTCTTAAAATACGCCTTAACATTTATCGTTTTATCACCATTTGCACTGTCAAGATCAAACATCAAGTAATTAGAAGTGAAAAAATAAAACCCAGAATCTTTAAGAGTATTATTCAATCTTTTTCTTTCAGCTCTAAAATTATCTAGACTGTATCTCTCACCTTTTTTTAATAATGAATTTTCTTGAATAGATAAAACATGCTTGTTCAATGGTGTTTCTTCTTTCATATCCCAGATCACACTATCTAACAAATAAGGAGTATCTTTGACATTTACATAGTATGTCACTTCTGTTGTTCTAGCTTCTTTATTATGCTTCTGTTTGAAATTTACTTTTGCATCAAAATAACCATTATTATACAATTTATTTTGCATTAAATCAGCAACCTTTTGAGCTATAGGTTTTTCATAATAGACCGGATCTTTACCAAAAGCTTTATACATCCAATTTTTAAATCCCTTTTTACTTTTTGCATTCTTTGCTTTGTAATAAAACCAAGAACCCGAAACAGAATTGGGTGAAATAGTTTCTGAGATACCTTCTACTTCATACTTTAAATTCCCATCAATTTTAATTGAATCATTTACATATTTAAGATGAGAACCTCCATAAAAAGACTGTTCTTCTTCTAAATATTTTGTGACACTGCATCCAAATAAGAGCAGTGGTAATACTAAAATGAATAGATGTATAATTTTATTTTTCATTTTTAGCCAAAGTCTTGATTGAGAATTCATCCTCAGAACGAAGAAATAAGTTAAAAAAGTAATCTGAATTTGAAGATTGGTCTTCACTTGGTAAAGTAGATGATTTTTTTGTTCCTTCTACATCAGATTTAATTTGAGTTGAATCAGTATTTATTATTAATGAATCACTTTTGATTTTTATTGAGTCAGTTTCTTTATCTTCACTTGGAGCCATCATACCTGTCGACGCATTTGATGAATCTGAAGACTGCATCATGCCACCACTGGACCCTGCTCTTTTCATCATCCCCATCCTTTTTCGAATATCTTTTTTCTTATCTAAATTTCTGATGAACAGCTCCTTACCTTGATTATATTCTTTAGTAAACATAATGGAAACACCTGTCTTAAATACATCAGGCGTAAAATATTGGTCATCAATTGAACGAAATAATCTATTTTTTAATGTACCATCAGTTAATAAATTATATTCTAATAAAAAATCAGTATTAAAACTACTACTATTATTTTCATCTGCTTGATTACCACTAACTGCCATTTTACCACCTACTGAAACACTTAATCTCTCATTGAATAATGTCTTTTTCAGTGTAACACCTACATCAGTTCGGTTCGTTGTACTTGCTCCTTGATTTTGAGAATAGGTATCCAAATCAAAATTTACATCTACAAATCCATTCGTTAACCCATCTGTTACATTATTTAATTGTTGACTAATTATAGAACTCACAGATCCAGCAACCATATCGGAAGTACTATAACCTTCACTACCAGAATCATTAAGAAAAGTACCTAGTACTAAAAATGAAAATACTTGCTTGTTTAATTGAGATTCATCTTGATTTAAATAATCAACCGCTGTTTCTATTTGATCTCCACCTTGTGAACTACCAGGATATTCTAATTTAAAAGAAAGCTCTGGTTTGATCACATCTCCATTCATGTTCATATAAACAATAAACTTCCTTTTAGACTTGTATTTATTTGCCTGAGCAGGTTCAATTTGATTTGCAACTAAAGGATAAGGCGATGCAGAAGCTTCATAAATAGCCGTCATATCAGCTTGTGGATTATAAGGGTCACCCGTCCATAAAACAGAACTACCTTTTTCCAACTTTAACTTTTTATTCATCAACTGATAAAAAGTCATGGAATAATCTCCTTCAGTAATCACATATTGACCAGACATTACTATATCATCTCCAGAGTCCATTCTTAAATTTAAACTTCCACCTCCCACTAAGGTTAATGCATCTCCAGCTCTTGGGTCGATAATTACTTTAAATTTAGATTGCTCATCAATATTAATTGTTGCATTTAGCTCATAATTGTTTGTGGTAGAGATTACTTTGACAGTATCTTTTTCATCTACAAAATGAACGATGTCATTTCCTGTATCTACATCACCAACACCTCCATCTACATAGACATAAGTCATATCAGTGCCACGACTAATCCTAATATCTGACTTGATCATCAAGTGACTTAAAGGCCCAGTAACTTTTGTAACATTACCGATGATTAATTTACCATAATATTCTTCATTATCTTTCTCTGTTGAATTGACTATTGTAATATCATCTGCAGAAAATTTTAGATTGAAATTATAATTTAAATAATCTTTTGTCTCTATATCTCCACTTAATGCAGCAAGTCTGTTTTCTTTATCTTTAAATCCTATATTTAAAAAATGAATACCATGATTATCAAAACGTATTTTACCTTTCGTTCCAGTTAAATGAACATTAAGCATATTTACTTTAAAAGCTGGAGATTCAAGTAATACTTCTCCATCTACTTTTATTGGAGCGGAACCTAGACCTTGAAAATCTATATGTCCACCAAATGAACCAGATAATTCAGTAGCATAATCTTTTGAAAAAACTTCAAAAGGCTCCAGTAGTAAATTATTTATAGATAGTTTTAAGTCCAAAGGAGCTATACTATCACTAACATCATAAGTACTATTCGATATTATTTTGCCGATTTTCCCTTCAATTTTAGTTTCGTTTTTATAAGTATGAATATCTTCTGTATTTGAAGATTTACTTGTAATATCTGCTAAAATAGTATTGAAGAAGCCAAAATTGTCTACTGAAAGATCTGCTGACAATTTACCTCCTTCACGAATATCACCTACTTTAACTAAAGCATTTATTTCACCATTGACAATACTAGTATCCGTCTTGACATTATAAGTTGTCGAATCCAGTGAGAATTTATTAATCTGAAGGGTAATTAAAGTATCAGCTTCTTGTTGATTAATTAGAGTTTCTATTTTAAAAGCTTGTTCGTCTTTTTCAACAAAAAGGTTATGTATTTCTGGAAGTCCACCATTTAAAAGAACATAATTTTCTTTGTCTACAGACCACTTTTCTTTATTTACAATAATATAATCATCAAATTTCAAATTGTATGTAATTGAATCTAGATCTACTCTTCCACCTACATACAACCATATATCTTTTTTAGCTACATCAAAACCTTCTGTTTTAAAGTTTAAATGATTATCAGAAGCATCTCCTAATAATGACCAATAATGTAGTGAATAGTCTTCATAACCAATAACATGAAATTGATTAAAACCTATATCATATTTTAATTTCTCACTATTTGCATGAAGGTCAACAAAAATTGTATCAAAGTCATAATTTTGGTAAGTGATTTTAGGTATTAAAAGATCAAAATCAAAGGTATTTGTTGACGCATCAAATTTGAAATCACATTCTTCAAATTTTAAACTATCTAACCCAGGTATCGTTCCATCTAATAGCTTATCTGTTTTTTTGATTTTTAAATAACCATCCAATACACCTGATGATGGTGGTCTTTGTCCAATCATTTCTCGTGAAGAGAAAAATTGAGAAAAATAACTTTCAAGCAAATTTGAGATACTATCAAGCGTAACATCAGATTTGACACGACCCTCTAATGCTTCTGTATCAAGATTTACAAAGAAGTGACTACTATCTAATTCAACATGTGATTTAAAAAACTTGATATCATGTCTTTCTCTATCTTTTAGAAAGTATATATTTTCTAAATCAAGTGTAGAATTTAAATCAATTAAATCAAAACCTGTAGTATTAGAAGTAATATCAAGTCCAAAAGAAAGAGTATCTTCATAGATATTAAGTTTGTACAAATCTATGTTTTTGACATTTCCATTTAATGTAGCTGTTGGTATTTTCTTATTCATATTAACTGAACCAGCTAAATTAAACTTTAACCCTTTTTTATCAGCAGATGCTTTCCAAATTACAGATTTACGATCTAATTCTGCATACATTTTAATTCCTGTATAATCGTACTTTTGATATTCACCTTTAGTCAATTCAAATTCTAGAACTGCTTGTAAATCTTTTTCTATATCTAAGCCACTTCCTTGAAATGTAAGATTTGTACTTACTCTTCCAATTGTAGAATCTTTTAGAATTTGTCCAACTTCTAGATCTTTTGTTTGAAGAGCCAATGCATAATTATTCTGATTATGCATTTCAAAAGTTAGAGCTAAGCTTCCTTCTTTAGAAAAGTTTAATGCAGTGGAAGCATAGGTATTATTTAAATCACCATGTGCTTTCACATGTCCTTTGATTGTTTGGGGAATATCGTATGTATTAGTAATAGAAGAATCTAAAAGTAAATAGGCTAATTTATTAGTTGAAAAATCAATCGAATCTAAATTGACATCATAGACAATAGAATCTATTTCCATTATATTACTAACAGATAAATCGAACTCTGATTTAAATCCAATATCTGAAGATAATGTACTATTGCTTAGATGCATTTCTGTCAAGTCTCCAATAAGAGAAGTTGACATTTCAACATTATAATCTAAAAAAGGTCCAATCAGTGTATCGCTTTCAAGCTCTGGAGCAAACAATAGAATATCTTTCAATGCTAGATGAGCCTTTCCTAATTTATCATCAATTGTAATTTTTGAAGGATAATCACCCATTTGATACAGATTGGGATACTTTAGGTAAAGATCATTTTTAATAAAACTATTATTTACTTCAAGCAATAAATTATTGATAGACATTTCATTTGGTTTAACTGTAATATCAGTCTTCAAATGATGTAAATCAATACCATTTTTTTCTTTAAAGTTAAATTTATCAATAGAAACCAACATCTCATTATCATTGACAACAATGTCTTCAAATATTGTATTTATGTTAGAAAAGAGTACATGATTTTGATCTATTCCTTTTTCCATTCTTGGAAATAAGTTATCATTATATTCTATCTCAAAGTTTTTGAAATCTAAGTGTTTAGTTGTTACATCCCATCCAATATCTAAAGTAGTTAGTGTTTCAAGTGTTGGTTTTTTATAAGGTTTAATATTAGCAGTATCAGAAGTAAAGGAATATTCGAATTTACTTTTATCAAAAGAAATAAAATCATTACTAATCAATGATTCACCGAGATCTATATGATTTTTTCTTATTTCAAACAGGCCTAACCCAGCATACAATTTTTGTTTGATAGATCTATCATTATACTCAAAATAAGAATTTTTAATGATACCTTTTGTTAGGTAAAGTTGAAATTTGGCCTTCTCTTCATCCACTACTTTCTTTAAAGTATCCACCTTCAAAATATGAGTACCATATTGTTCATACCTCACATTTGAATTTTCGACCTCAATTGAATTAACAGTATAAATATTTTTATTTAAATCAATTGACGGGACATCTGTACGGATATAATCAGCAGTGATATATATATTATGATTATGTACACTATCACCTAAAAAAACTTTTGATTTAGAGATATGAACATCATTAAATACTAATAATGGTTTTTCTTTATTAGTTGTATCTTTTTCAATTTTTTTTGTAGAATCAGCAGCAAATGCATCAACAAAGTATTCAAAATTGTATCGGCCCTCTTTATTAAGTTGTAGTCTCGCGTCTAGACCATTAATGTAAACTTGATCTAAAATAATATTTTTAAGGGATAGTGTTTCTATATCAACATCTACTAAAATTTCTTCAGTTGTCAATAAATGATCACCTAAAGGTGTTTTAATATCAACATTTTCAATACTTAAAGATTTAGGGAATTTCAGTGAAATATAGCCAATACTTACTTCGCTATTTGTCTTCTGACTGAGATAAGTTGTAACTTCTGATATTACTAAATTTTGTATATAAGGAACTCTTAATATCCCATATACAAATGAAAAAAGTAAGATGAATAAAAATAGAATACCAAAAAATATTCGCTTGAAAGGTACTTTCATTATCGAATAAAGAGGAAAATGTGATATGCTTAGTTAAATTGAAATATAAAATTACCTAATATTTACCATGTCACACAATTTATAGTTAGTAAAATCAGCTACAATTATAAAAAAGAATATAATTTCAATAAAAATTTATGTTGTAAGCCAGTTTCTATACCTTTCAGAGATCACAATTTTCATCAAGTCAAAATTTTCTTGATTATCTTTTACATGAAACATTGAATCTAAATTATGAGATAGTGTGGATTTATAATCTTCCAAGTACTGTCCACTCACATAATATTGTCTTACGAAAGGTTTTAATATTTCTTTGAACAATGAATAATCAATTATTCCATCTAGAGATTCCGCTAAAATAATTGGAGAGATTTCGTTGTTCACAAAATGAATAATTTGAGAGCCATATTCGTCTTCATAGTCATCACTGTAAAAATCATTTTTAATGACCCACCCCATAAAGATACCCATATGTAAATAGGCTTGATCTAGAGATACTTCATCAGGGAACGATGCACCAAAATAATTTCTAACATTATCTACTATATTGCTATTTGTCATTTCTTCTTGTAGCATAAAAAGTCAGTTTCATCTGATAATATAAATATAAAAAGCAAAAATTACTTAACTATTTAAGATAAATCTACACTAAAATGCAAAGTAGTTTTTAATTTCACTAAATTAGATTAATTTTTAAATGTACTTTCTTAAAAGTATACAATTTTTTTTATACCTTTTTTTGCAATTATGCGTCAAAAACTTAGTTACTCTTTTTATTGTTTTTTATTCTTACTGTTCTTTTTGAGTTTTTCAATATCTAATGCTCAAACTGCAACTTTAAGGGGCGTTTTGATAGATTCTGTTGGAAAACCGATTCCTTCAGCATTTGTTCAAGAAGGAAAGAATAAGCAAAATTTTTATGTGACAAATCAAAAAGGTGGATATATTCTTACACTCCCTGCAGATTCATTAGTTACAATATTTTTTTCACACCCTAATTTTTCTCCAAGAGCATTTGAATTAAAACTAAATGAAAATGAAATTAGAACTTTAGATGCTCGACTTTTCAAACAAATTTATCAGTTAGAAGAAGTTGAAATTTCAGATTCTAAAGAAAATGAACTTAGAGATAAACCAAGTACTGTTTTTGTTGAAGGAGAAGATTTAAGAGAAATCCCTGTTGGGTATGGAGAATTTACACAACAATTAGTCGCAAGTGGTGCTTTGGGTATAGCATCTAACAATGAATTATCATCGGATTATTCTGTCAGAGGTGGAAGTTTTGATGAGAATCTTGTTTACGTAAATAACATTGAAATATATCGACCTTTTATTGCAAGAGCTGGCCAACAAGAAGGTTTAAGTTTTGTTAATACAAATATGGTCGATAATATAGAGTTCTCTTCTGGAGGTTGGGAAGCAAAATATGGAGACAAATTATCCTCTTCTCTTAATATACAATATAAAAGGCCACTTGATTATGGTGGAACTTTGGAAGCTTCCTTATTAGGAGGTTCACTTACTCTAGAAGGAGCTTCGAAAAATAAAAAACATTCTGCTATTGTTGGAGCTAGATATAAATCTACGGAATACCTTTTAAATACGTTACAAACGGAAGGTGAATACAAACCTAAATTTGCTGATGTTCAAACTTATCTTAGTTTTGATATTTCTGGTAAAGAAAAATATGGAAAAACATTTTTAGAAGCTATACTCTCCTATGGTGCCAATCGATATAGTGTTTATCCAACGACCCGTAGTACTAATTTCCAAACAGGTGAAGGGATAAATAATTTAACAATTGCTTTTGAAGGTAAAGAGCAATTAGATTATGATACATTTCAAGGTGGTTTAAAATTAATTCATAATTTCAACGAAAAATTCACTTCAAACCTTATTACTTCGGCTATGTTAACTCAAGAAAGAGAGCGTTCTAATCTTGAAAGTGGATATAGAATCAGTGATATTGAAGATGCTAATAGTGGTATCAATAGTGGTGTAAATTATAAAGGTTTAGGAGGTGAATATCAATATTCTAGAAATACTTTAAAGGGAAATGTCTTTATTGCAGAGAATAGAAATGAATATAAACATAACGATCTATTTCTTACAGAATTTGGCATTCAATTTAAGTACGAAGATATAGAGGATAATTTGAATGAATACCAACTAAGAGATTCAGCTGATTATGTTATTGCTGTTGATGATCAATTAAAAGCTATTAATCACATTACTTCTCAAAGATATTCAGCATATGCTCAAAGTACATACATGTCTGCAAATGATCAGCATAGAATTTCACTTGGTGTAAGAGGAACGTATTGGACAATTAATAATGAAGTTAATATCAGTCCTAGACTTCAATATGCTTTTAAACCTGAATGGGAAAGAGACGTGATATTTTCTTTTGCTTCAGGAGTTTATTATCAACCTCCCTTCTATCGTGAAATGAGACGTCCTGATGGAACACTTAATTTCGATCTTAAGGCACAAGGATCACTTCATTTCATTGGTGGAATAGATTATAATTTTGAAAGTTGGGGTCGTCCATTTAAGTTAATTTCAGAAGTATATTATAAAAAGATGTGGAACATTGTCCCATACGATGTTGACAATGTTAGAATAAGATATTCTGGTGAAAATCAAGCAGAAGCTTATGCAACAGGTATTGACGCAAGACTATCAGGTGAATTCATTCCAGGTACTCAATCATGGGTTTCTCTTAGTGTAATGAGCACAAAAGAAAAAGTAGAAGGAGACCCAAGAGGTTGGATTAGAAGACCTACAGATCAGAGGGTGACATTTGCGATGTTTTTCCAAGATCATTTACCCAATAATCCAACAATGAGAATGAATTTAAGATTTTTATACGGTTCAGGTTTGCCTTTTGGACCTCCAAACAATCCAGAATTACGTAACGCATTCAGCGGAGGAAATGATTATATGCGTTTAGATGTAGGTTTATTAAAAATAATACCTCTGAATAAACATGCTTCTAATCCAAACGAAGAGTTTCTTAAAAATTTATCTATTGGATTAGAGATACTTAATGTACTAGGTAACAACAATGTTATTTCATATACATGGGTACAAACATTTGACGGAACACAATATGCAGTTCCGAATACTTTGTCTCAAAGGTTTTTCAATGTGAAAATGATTTTGCACCTATAAACAATGTTTGTAACTTTAGTTAGAAAATAAATTAAACGATATATGCAAGGTAATGATTTAGCACGCCCAAAGGCAGGAAGATTTTGTCGATCAGAAATTGCTTTTTTGGGCACTTCTTCAAGTAAAATAAAAGAACTAATTTTTAGGCTTACTGAAAGTTTATCTAAAAATTGGAACATTGGCTACATTGATTGTGATCATCAGATTTCTGAATTGGAAAAAGAATTAGGCACTGATTCTCAGACTTCTTTATCGCATAAATCTAGAGTTGAAATTATAGATAAAATCACTTTTTCAAGAATAGATTATAAGAAAGCTTTGAGTGTAAACGATAGACATATTGCTCTCAACGATGTAGACGTAGCTTTTATCAATGGAAATCATTTCAAAGCATCTAAACAAATTCTGATAATTGATAAAGAAAATACTGCTAAACTTAGTCGTAAAATCAATCGATTAAGCAATGTACTTTGTATTATTTATGAAGAAGGTACTACAGAAGCTGATATTCCAGAAATTCTGCATGAACGTATCCATAATATTCTTCAGAAACCATCTTTCACAAGTGATAAATTACATCATATTTGTCAGTTTATTGAAAATAAATTACGAGCTGATGTGGGTAAAGTAAATGGATTATTACTTGCAGGAGGTCGCAGTAAAAGAATGGGTGGAAAGGACAAAGCTAAAATCAATTATCATGGAAGGGAGCAACGTTTCCATATGAAAGAAATTTTACAGAAGTACACAAATGCGTCATATATGTCATGTAGGCCTGATCAATTAAATTCTTTTTCTGATCAATTAAATCTATTACCTGACACATTTTTAGATTTAGGTCCATTTGGAGCTTTGCTCACTGCCTTTAGACATAATCCAAACGCTGCATGGATTACTGTAGCTGTTGATTTACCTTTTGTAGATGACAGAACAATAATGCATTTGATTGAACAACGTGATCCAACTAAGGTTGCCACTTTATATAAATCATCAAATACAGGAGATCCTCAGCCATTACTTGGAATTTGGGAACCTAGAGCGTATCTTCTATTATTAAATTCTTTAGCCTTTGGAAAAAATAGTTTAAGAGAAGTGCTAGAAGATGCTAATATCAAGCTAATAAAACCTTTATCTGATCAAACTTTAAGTGAAGTTGACACTATGGATGAATTAGATATTGCAATAAAACAGCTCAGTCAAGAAAATTCGATTTAATTTTTAACTGAGATTGTTTAGATTTGTATTAAAATTAATTGAAAGAAGTCTTGAATAAAGTAAGATTAGAAATTTTAGGGCTATCAGCTAGCCACACCTCCCATGGTTCTTTTGCCTTAGTGCTGGGAGAGAAACACGGAAATAGAAGATTACCAATCATCATTGGTATGTTTGAAGCTCAAGCTATTGCTCTAGAAATTGAGAAAATATCTTCAAACCGACCTATGACCCATGACTTATTTAAAAACTTTGCATTAAAATTAGGTGCTTCAATAAATCACATTCAGATTTCAAATTTGAAAGAAGGTGTTTTTTATGCTGATATTCATATCATTACTGCAGAAGGAGAAGAAATTGTTTTAGATTCAAGACCATCTGACGCCGTAGCAATTGGTATTCGTTTTAATGCTCCTATCTATGTTTATGAAAACATAATGGGTGAAGCTGGTATTCAAGTCGAAGAATTAGAACAAGATGAAGTTGATCATGTTGATGACGAAATGGAAGAAGATGATGAACTTGAAATTGAAGACTTCGAAGGAATTGAAGAAGACGAAGAAGAAACAAGCGTGGTTCCTTCAGAAAGTGACCTGAGTACAGTTTCTTTAGATAAATTAAATACCATGCTGCAAAAAGCTCTCGATGATGAAGATTATATGAAAGCAGCAGAATTAAGGGATGAAATTACAAAACGTCAATAAACAAAAAAGTAGATGAGTTAAACAGACTCATCTACTTTTTTTTCTTCTACAACTACTGTAGTTGTATCATTATCTATATCCTCCCCTAAATCTTCCTCAGAAAACTCTTTTGGTGAAGGCAAGTCTCTTAAAGTAGTAATTCCAAAATACTCTAAGAACTGATCAGTTGTACCATATAGCATAGGTCTACCTATCGCATCAGATTTACCTTTCATTTGTATCAAACCTCTATTCAATAGCTTTTTCATTGCATAATCACTCCCTACACCTCTAATCTTTTCAATTTCACCTTTTGTAATAGGTTGTTTATATGCAATTATGGAAAGTGTCTCTAAAGCTGAACGTGAGAGCCTTTTTTTAGACCTGTTCTTTAAAAGAGTATTGACTACTTCACTTTGCTCTTTTTTTGTAAAAAAACTATACCCTTCTCCACTTTTAATAATTTCAAATGAATAGTCTTTACGTTTATATTTTTTTATTAAGCGTTGAATACCTTCATCTACTAACTCTCTTTCAATTTCAAAATCTTCAAAAGACTCATTTAATGTCTGTTGAATTTCATCAGTTGAAACAGGCTCGTTAGCTACGAAAATAATTGCTTCGATAGATATATCTAATTTCTCCATAAAAAACATGACACTTGGTATTTCCAAGTGCCATAAAAATAAATTATTTTTTTAAACTAACTTCTTTTCAATTTAGCTTCGATAGAATGTTGTGTATGTGGCACAGCACGCAAGCGTTCTTTTGAAATTAAGTTTCCAGTGTCCACACATACTCCGTAAGTACCATTTTTGATTCTTACCAATGCTTTTTCTAGTTGGGTTCTGTACTTTACAGTTCTAGCAGCTAACTGATTTAATTGCTCTTTCTCAAAAGCATCAGCTCCATCTTCTAGAGTTTTCCCACCTGTGTGATTAGAATCTTGACCACTTGTATCTTTAGTTATAGAATGTTTTAGATGATCAAGCTCCTTATTTGTTCTCTCTAGCTTCTTATTTAAAAGAATTTCAAACTCTTTTAAATCTTCAGCAGAATAGCGTATTTTTTCAACTGCCATATCTAAAAAACGGTTAAGGTAATATGATAAAACAAAGTTAATGAATATAAATCTAAAAAAATCGTACCATAAGGTAATTCAATAAAAAATAACTCAAAAAATAGATTTAAACTCATTATTATTGTGTAAATATAGACTATAATTATTAAAACAAGTTCGATTTCATGAAAGGAAATATTGGAAAATACATAGAATTGAATTTTTGGCCTAAAATTCCAAAATCAAAAAATAAGACAAATTTGAATAATTATGGTTATGTATTAAATCCTCAGGAAGAAGTTTCTTTCTCTCATAAGTTAAGTTCTTTTTTTAAACAAAATGATATTACAAGAAAAGGAATCTTGGCTTTAAACATTATTGCAATTGTTAAAAGTTGGTCATTCCTACCTTTGATACTTGTTGGCTCAGCAGCATATCTATACTTCCAAGCTAAACGCATTAAATCTGCACCTGCTTTAATTTACAATGGAATTAAAGGTAATAATGTGCAACATGTAAATACACAACCAAAAACTAATGTCAGAGAATTTAACTATGACCCCTCAACAATCAATATAAATGACCTTCAAATAGGATTTTTAATTGATTACAATCTAATGACCTATCAGGTAGTTGAGCATTATCAATTAACTTCTACTAGTCATGAAGAAGAAGAAAAGTTGGTTTTACTTTCTGGGATCAATGAAGTCGTAATTTTTAAAAATTTCAATACACCTAACCTAAAAATTAGGGTACTCCAAAAAGTAAATGTATATAGTATAAGTGAAAATCTTGATACTGAAATATTACTGAAACAAAAGCCTAACCCTATCCTTACCTTTAAGGGGAAAAAGTTTTACAGAGATGAGAATTTGATTGGTTCTATTTATTCTTTTAATGAAAAGAAATCATTGGGAAGATATGCAAAATGGGATTATTTTGATGAATCAAGAGAAGAGTATTTGTGTATCGAACAGATGGGTAGTAAAACTTTTGGCGGTTATTATGGTAAAATTGTTCATGAAACATCATTTTCTGACATTTTACCTAAAAAATGAGTGTTAAAAAAAGTTACCTAAGTTTAAGGTACTTCAACCACGAAAAAAATATATTATTTTTGAGAGAAATTTAAGGAAAGCCTATTAAATTTCCTCAATTAAATTTAGAAGAAATTATTTTTATATAATGATACTAAAAGCAGATAATCTTATTAAGCACTACGGAAAACGTACTGTAGTTAATGATGTTTCTATTCATTTAGAGCAAGGTGAAATCGTTGGACTACTTGGACCAAACGGTGCAGGTAAAACAACATGCTTCTACATGATTGTAGGTCTAATTAAACCTAACAATGGTGAGATTCATCTTGACTCAGAAAATATCACACAATTACCAATGTTCAAACGTGCTCAAAAAGGTGTTGGTTATTTAGCACAAGAACCATCTGTTTTTAGAGGGCTGACAGTTGAAGAGAATATTATGCTTCCTTTAGAGATGGAAAAAATTTCTAAAGAAGAGAAAAAGCAAAGAGTCGAGAATTTATTAAATGAATTTTCATTAACTCACGTTCGTGATAATTTAGGTATGTCATTGTCAGGTGGTGAAAGAAGAAGAACTGAGATCGCTCGTACATTAGCGACGAATCCAAGTTTTGTACTTCTTGATGAGCCATTCGCTGGTGTTGACCCTATTGCAGTTGAAGAAATTCAAAGAATTGTATATAATCTTAAGAAGAAAAATATTGGTATCTTAATTACTGACCATAATGTTACAGAAACTTTATCAATTACAGATAGAGTATATATATTACAAAGTGGTGTTGTATTTAGAGATGGTACTCCTGAGCAATTAATTAATGATCCTGAAGTTAGAAAAGCTTACTTCGGTGAATATGCAGAGTACAAAAAGAAAGATTTTTCTGAGTAGAATTTATCTTTAAAATAAAGGACACTCAAATGGGTGTCCTTTTTTTGATACCCCAAAAATATTGTATATTACTATCTGAACTACTCTTTAAAACATGGAAATACTTTCTTCTGCCATTAGTTGGATATCAAAAAGAAGAATGCATCAGATTGAACACTTTATGATGCACCCCATTGAAGTACAAGAAACGCTTTTTAAAGACCTGATTACTAGTGCTACTAATACAGAATGGGGAAAGAAATACAATTATAAGTCTATAACTAGCTTAGAAGCTTTTGAAAATAAAGTTCCTATTTCAAGATATGAGGATTTATACCCCTATATCGAAAGAATGATAAATGGGGAACAAAATATTTTATGGCCCACAAAAATTACTGAATTTTCTAAATCTTCAGGCACTACAAATGCGAGAAGTAAATTTATACCCGTTTCAAAAGAAGCTCTAGAAGATTGTCATTATAAAGCAGGAAAAGACCTAATGACAATTTATCTTAATAACTACCCTAACTCAAAATTCGTTTTTGGTAAAAGTCTTGGAATTGGCGGTAGTTTACAACAAGATGGCTCTAATAATAATTTAATGGGCGATGTTTCTGCAATCATCATGAAAAACCTTCCTTTTTGGGCTCAATTCATGAGGGCTCCCGAACTGGAAGTGGCATTAATGGATGAATGGGAATCTAAGATTCAAAAAATCGCAGAAACAACTGTAGATAAAAATATCACAAGTATTGCAGGTGTTCCTACCTGGACACTAGTTTTAATTGAAAAAATATTAGAACAGACGGGCAAATCCTCTTTGAGAGAAGTTTGGCCAAATCTAGAAGTCTTTTTTCATGGTGCTGTTGCTTTTGGACCATATCGTGAAACTTTCAAGAAACTTATAGGACGTAGTGATATGCATTTTATGGATGTATATAATGCATCTGAAGGTTTCTTTGGGATTCAAGATACTACTAATGACGACGAATTATTATTATTACTAGATTATGGCGTTTTTTATGAATTCATTCCAATGTCTGAGTTTGATAAAGAAAACCCTAAAGTAGTACAACTTCATGATGTTGAAATTGGTAAAAACTACGCAATAGTAATAACTACAAATGCAGGTCTTTGGAGATATTTAATAGGCGACACTGTTCGTTTTACTTCAAAATATCCATATAGAATTAAAATTTCTGGAAGAACAAAACATTTCATTAATGCATTTGGAGAGGAAGTTGTCATAGAAAATGCTGAAGAAGCAATTAAGGCAGCTTGTAAAATTACAAATGCAGAGGTTAGAAATTTCACAGCAGCACCTGTTTATTTACAAGAAGGGCAAAAAGGTGGGCATGAATGGGCCATTGAATTCAAACATGCACCAAATGATCAGACTTTATTTATTGATACATTAGATAATAAACTAAGAGAAATAAACTCTGATTATGATGCAAAAAGATACAAAAACATTGCACTAGTAAAACCTAAAATACATTTCCTTGAACCAAAATCTTTTTACAATTGGATGAAATCAAGAGGAAAATTAGGAGGTCAGAATAAAGTACCTCGATTAGCGAATCATCGAGAATATTTAGATTCATTACTAGCGTCATTATCGTAATAATATGAAACAACAAACAAACAGATCAAAGACTGCAATACTTCTTATGCATTGTCCTGATCAAAAGGGAATAATTTCTTATACTACTCAATTCATACATGAGAATCAAGGAAATATAATCTATCTAGATCAATATGTAGACCGAGAAGAAGAAAGATTTTTTATGCGCGTTGAATTTGAATTGGATTCTTTTCTTATTCCTGAAGATAAAATATGTGATTATATAGAAACACTTTTAGCAAAAAAGTTTGATATGACTTTCAAACTTTTCTTTAGTGATCAAAAACCACGTATGGCTTTATTTGTCACAAAAATGTCTCATTGCCTATATGATATCTTATCTAGAACTGATTCTGGAGAATTACAAGCTGAAATTCCTTTGATCATTAGTAATCATGAGCATTTGAAAAAGGTGGCTGATAAATTTAATATTCCTTTTTATTATTTCCCGATGAATAAAGACAACAAAAAGGAACAGGAAGCAGCACAATTAAAATTAATGGAAGAAAACAATATTGATTTTGTTGTACTTGCTAGATATATGCAAATATTATCTTCCACATTTATAGAAAGTTATCCAGATAAAATAATTAATATTCACCATTCATTTTTACCTGCATTTGTTGGAGCTAAACCATATCATGCAGCTCATGAAAGAGGTGTGAAAATTATTGGTGCAACTTCTCATTATGTAACATCAGACCTAGATGCTGGGCCAATAATAGAGCAAGATGTAGCTAAGGTGAGTCACAAGGATACTGTAAAAGAATTGATTAGAAAGGGTAAAGATTTGGAAAAAATTGTTTTATCTAGAGCTTTGTATCAACATGTAAATCGAAAATTAATGACCTATAAAAACAAGACCATAATTTTTGATTAACTAAAAAGGGTGAAAGTAATTTCACCCTTTTTTTATAAAGAAATATCTAATATTTCAAATTTCATCATCCCTCGTGGAGTTTTCACTTCCGCTACCTCTCCTACTTTTTTACCCACTAAACCTTGAGCAATTGGTGAATCAATAGAAATTTTATTTTCTCGAACATTAGCTTCTTTGGCTGATACTAAAGTATATGACATTTCAGCACCAGTTGGAGCTTTTATTTTAACTGTACAAAGAATACCAACTTTTGACGCATCTAATTTTGACTCATCAATAATTCTTGCATTAGCAATTAGGTTGGCAAGATTTGCGATTTTAGCTTCTAAATGGCCTTGTGCATCTTTTGCCGCATCATACTCGGCATTTTCACTTAAGTCTCCTTTGTCAGTAGCCTCAGCGATTTGACGAGCAATATCAGCTCTTCCTTTTGTCTTTAGCTCAGTAAGCTCATCAGACAATTTTTGAAGGCCTTCAGCTGTATAATATTGTGCCATAAGTTTAATTTTATCTATAAATGAAAAAACGACCCAATAAATGAGATCGTTACATAATCGTGAAAAAAACAAATATATAGTATATCAGATAATTTTTAAAATAAATCAAGCATTATCTATTGTTTTATCTGCTTTACCAGCTATGAATACTGCACCAATTAAAACAACAAGTAATAATATTGCAGTTAACTCAAAAGCAAAAATTTGATTGGTCATGAATGCCATACCTAATTGTCCTGTTACTCCTTCAGTATTTATTGAATAACTACGATCAAGGTTTTCATTAAGAATAGCATAACTGAGAACACTAAATAGTATAGATCCTATTCCAAGCCCAATTAAATTCCTTTTAGACCCGCTACTCATAGTTCGATCTACTGAATTTTTAGTATACATTACTCCAAAAAGTAGTAAAACTAAAACACCACCAATATATACCATTACTTGAGTGATACTAATAAAATCAGCACCGCTTAATACAAAAAGTCCAGCTATTGATAATAATGAAAACAATAAATAGGCTGCATTATGAATTACATTTTTTGTAAAGAATAAAGCTAGAGATGATAAGCCTATTACTCCCATCAAAATATAAAAAATGATTATCTCCATAGAATTATTTTTTTATCACTCTTGGTTTAAATTTTGGTTTTGGAGTCGATTTTTTAACTTCTGTACCAGTTGATTCAATTTCTTTTGTTTGTGCTAGTTTCGCAGCCTTCTTTTTCTCCTGCTCTATTTCATATAATTTATTTTTTTCTGCAACTTCCTCAGGTGACATATCAGCAAAACCATAAGTTAAACTTCTCATATCAAACTCACTAAAATCATATGACTTTGTCATGGTCAAACATTCTGTCGGGCATACATAAGTACATAATCCACAGAAACAGCATTTTGCCATATCAATATCGAACTTTGCTGCATAAATACGTTTTGGAGTACCATCTGAAGTTTCTCCAATAACTTCAGTAGCCTTAATAGGTTCAATATCAATGCAATCAACTGGACAGATCTTGGCACATTTATCACAAACGATACAATCATCTACCTCTAAATCAAGTTTATACCGTCCATTATCAGGTACAGGTAAAACTTCCTCAGGATATTTTAATGTAACAATGGTATTTTGTTTATCAAAGTAGTTATCACTGCTTACTCCGGATGGATCTCTTCTCTCATTCTTAAGTGCATCTTTAAAGTGCTCTAAAGTAATTTTCAGACCATGTTTTGAAGTTTTATATGCTTCTTTAATATTACCGAAGTATGAATTATTTGCTCCTATTTTTTTACTCATTCGCAAATCATTATAATTATTATTGTAAAGTTAATAATTAATACACTCAATTAATATGTTTAAGAAAAAATATTCATCGAATTAAATATCTTATTTTTTTCTATTAAATTCACACAATAAAATGCCATTCAAAATGACAACAAGCCTATTTTGCCTTTAATAAAAAACTATGAAATATATTTTAGAAGAATTTTCTAGATCATGGGTTTCACCTTCACAATATGATTATTTACTAAGTAAAGGATGGAGACATTTTGGAGAAAATTTTTTCAGATATAACATTAATATACATGATGAAAAAGTATGTAATGTTATACCTCTTAGAATTAAGGCAAATGAGTTCAAACTCTCAAAATCTCAAAGAAAAATAATTAGAAAGTGCGAAGGTTTTGAATTAAGTATTCAAAAAGTTGAAATAGATCAAATGACACATTCGTTATTTGATCTTCATAAAATGAAATTTGTTGATAATATACCTAATTCAATTTTTGACTTTCTTTCTTCAAAGCACCCTTCATCTACTCCTACAACAATCTTAGAAGTTAGAGTGTTTGACAATGAGAAAACTATCGCCATTAGCTATATAGGTATTGGAGAATACTCAATGTCAAGTATTTATGGTCTGTTTTCTCCAGACTATAAAAGTTATAGTTTGGGACTTTATACTATGCTTATTGAATTAAGCTATGCAAAACAATTAGAAATGAATTATTACTACCATGGCTATTGTTATGATGTACCGTCTTTTTATGATTATAAGAAGAAATTCAATGCTATGGAAGGATATGATTGGGTTTTAGATAAATGGCTCAATTATTCTGATTTACCAATTATTAAGTCAATATCAGAAAGTAAATCCTCTTCTTGATTATTTAAAACTTTTGGTTGAATAGGAATTACAACAAATTTCAAAGAAGAATCAATACATAATGGCTTTAATTTTACTGCGTCCTTTTCTGAAATAATGACTATTTTATTCTTACCAATCTCATTTTCAATTCTTGCTACTGTTTTTTCTGTAAATGAATAATGATCTCTAAATTGGTAATGTTTTTTTATTGAACAATTTAAGTTTTCTTGAATATGTTCTACAAATGGGTTTGCATTCGCTATGCTAGTCATCATAAACACTTCTAAATTTTTGATGCTTAATTCTTGATTAGATTGCAAATCATAAGCTTGACCATATTCAATAGAAGTAAAATATATTTTAGCCTCAGGAGCATAAACTTTACTATTTAGTATATAGTCATTAATAATTTCTGCATTAAGCTCATTTTTCACTTTTGTGAAAATAATAATATCAGCCCTACAAGCACCTTTTCTTTTCTCTCTAAGTCTTCCTAATGGCAAAACATGATCTTTAAAAAAAGGTTTATTATAATCAGACAACATAATGTTAACATCCCTATCAATTGCTCTATGTTGGAATGCATCATCTAAAATGACAAGATTAGCTTTTTCAAAAGAAGGCATCCCCAATACTCTTTGTTCAGCAACTACTACTTCTATATCAGAGTATTTTGAATGATATTGCATTGGTTCATCTCCTATAGTTTTTGCACTAGCAGATTCATCTGCATAAATTACCCCTTTTGTTTTTCTACCATATCCTCTACTTAATACTCCAATTTTATAATTAGTTTTATATCGATTAATAAGAAACTCTACAAAAGGTGTCTTTCCCGTACCACCTACAGACAAGTTACCTACTGATATTATGGGAATAGTAAAAGATACAACACGGCTTTTTCCAGAATCATAATTTTTATTTCTGATAGAAGTGATATACCCGTAAAGTTTGGATAATGGCTTTAAAATTCCTTTCATTTTACAAAAATAGATAATAAAAAACCCATCTGAAAAACAGATGGGTTCAAATATTCTTTAGGAAAGTAAAATTAAGCTAAAGCAGCTTTTACTTTCTCTGCAGCTTCCTTTAAAGTAATTGCAGAAGTTACTTTTAATCCTGACTCGTCAATGATTTTAGCTCCTTCTTCAGCGTTTGTACCTTGAAGACGTACGATGATTGGTACTTGGATATCACCAATGTTTTTGTAAGCTTCAACAACACCGTTTGCAACACGATCACAACGAACGATACCACCAAATACGTTGATAAGGATCGCTTTTACGTTTGGATCTTTAAGGATGATTCTGAATCCAGCTTCTACTGTAGTAGCATTTGCTCCACCTCCTACATCAAGAAAGTTAGCAGGATCACCACCAGAAAGCTTAATCATATCCATTGTTGCCATTGCAAGACCTGCACCATTAACCATACAACCAACGTTACCGTCAAGTTTTACATAGTTAAGACCAGATTCGCCAGCTTCTACTTCTGTAGGATCTTCTTCTGTGATATCACGCATAGCAGCGATATCTTTATGACGATATAATGCATTGTCATCGATACCAACTTTAGCATCAACAGCCATTACTTGATCATCTGAAGTTTTGAAAACAGGGTTGATTTCAAACATTTCAGAATCAGTATTTACATATGCATTGTAAAGAGCAGTAACGAATTTCGTCATCTCTTTGAAAGATTTTCCAGAAGTACCTAAGTTGAAAGCAACTCTTCTTGCTTGGAAACCTTGGATTCCTACTGCTGGATCGATTTCTTCTTTGAAGATAAGTTCAGGAGTTTTCTCTGCAACTTCTTCAATGTCCATACCACCTTCAGTAGAGTACATAATCATGTTTTTACCAGTTGATCTATCTAGTAAAACAGACATGTAATATTCTTTAATTTCTGACTCACCTGGATAGTAAACATCCTGTTGAATCATTACTTTATTAACTTTTTTACCTTCAGGACCCGTTTGTGGTGTCACTAATTGCATTCCGATGATTTGCTCAGATAGAGATTTTACATCGTCCATGCTTTTTGCAACTTTAACTCCACCGCCTTTACCACGGCCACCAGCATGAATTTGAGCTTTTACAACCCAGAAGTTCGTGCCTGTTTCTTCGTTAAGTTTTTTTGCAGCCTCCACAGCTTCTTCTGGGGTCTCTGCTACATATCCTGCAGGAACTTTAACTCCGTATTCCTTAAGGATGCTTTTTGCTTGGTATTCGTGAATGTTCATGACAATTTACCCGTTGGGTGCACAAGTTTGTTTTGTGTATTGCTACTTAAAAAAAGCACTTGAACTAACGTCTAGTGCGTTTGGTAGTACAATTGTAAATAAAATAAATGTAAAGTGAAATTCGCTTAGGCGATTACACACCTAAGCGAACACATTTTTACTTATAATTCAGATAAAAAGGCCCACTAATTAATATTTTTTATTTTTTTGTGGCTGCTTTTTTCTTAGTTGTTGTCTTTTTTGCAGTGGCTTTTTTAGCCGTTGTTTTCTTAGTAGCTGTTTTTTTAGCAGGCTCTTTTTTGGCTGCTGCTTTTTTCCCTCCTCTAGTTTTAGGCTCTGGAGCTTCTTCTATGATTTTTTTAACTTCATCATAAGTTAGCTCTTTTGCTTTTTCCTTTAATTCCTTAGGGATTTTAATATTTGCTTTATTGTAAGAAATATAAGGTCCCCAACGTCCATTAAGAATTTGTAAGTTTTCCTCTTCCTCAAAAACTTTAATTAATTTTTCAGCGTCAGCTTTACGTTTTGCTAAAATTAATTCAATGGCAGTCTCTAATTCAACAGTTTCAGGAGCATATTCCTTCCCTAATGAAACAAACTTACCATCGTGACGAATATAAGGTCCAAAACGGCCAATAGCTGCTACAACTACTTTATCTTCATATTTTCCTAATGTTCTAGGTAACTTGAATAGCTCTAAAGCTTCTTCTAAAGTTATTGTTTCTAGATATTGTCCTTTACGTAATGAGGCAAATTTCTTTTCTTCATCGTCTTGCTCACCAATTTGAGCAATAGGTCCAAATCTACCTAAACGAACCAGAACTTTTTTACCTGTAGCAGGGTCAATTCCTAATTCTTTTTCAGCATGTGCTTCTGCTCGATCAGCGTTTTCTTCTGTATCAACAACAGTATGATGGAAAGGTTTGTAAAAATCTTTCAACATTGATTGCCATTCTAAATTTCCATGTGCAATCTCATCAAACTGTTCCTCGACTTGTGCAGTGAAAGAGTAGTCAACAACATTTTCAAAATGTTTTACTAAGAAATCATTTACAACCATACCCATATTTGTTGGGAACAGCTTACCCTTCTCTGTACCATAAGTTTCAGTTAGGTTTTTCTCTGTTACCTTACCTTTCTCTAATACATACTGAGTATAGTTTCTTTCTTTTCCATCTCTTGCCTCTTTAATCACATATTCTCGACGTTGGATCGTAGAAATTGTGGGTGCATAAGTTGAAGGACGTCCAATACCTTTTTCTTCCAATGTTTTTACTAAACTTGCTTCAGTATATCTTGCTGGAGGTCTAGAAAAACGTTGAGTCGCAGACATATTATTAAGAGGCATATCTTGATTTACATTCAAAGGTGGCAACATTCCTTTTGTTTCCTCATCCTCATCATGATCATCATCATTAGATTCAATATAAGCCTTTAAAAAACCTTCAAAAGTTACAACTTCACCTTTGGCTACAAATTTTTCAGAACGTTTATCTGTCGTTATTTCTGCAGTTGTTCTTTCTAATTTTGCATCAGCCATTTGAGATGCGACAGCTCTTTTCCAGATTAAATCATATAATCTCGCTTCTCTATTATCAGATAAGCTTAGTTTATGATTCTGAAAATTTGTTGGCCTAATTGCTTCATGGGCTTCTTGTGCACCTTTATTAGAGGTTTTGAAGTGTCTTACTTGAACGTAATCATTTCCATAAACATTAGAAATTTCATTAGTAGCAGACTGAATTGCCTCTTCTGAAAGATTTAATGAATCGGTACGCATATAAGTAATGTGACCTGCTTCATATAACTTCTGAGCAATAGACATTGTTGAGGCTACTGAATAACCTAACTTTCTACTTGCTTCTTGTTGTAATGTTGAAGTAGTAAAAGGCGGTGCAGGTGTTTTCTTACCTGGCCTTGTTTTAATGTCGCTAATTTTAAAATCAGCGTTAACACAATCATTTAAGAAAGATTCAGCTTCTTCTTTCGTTTTAAATTTTGTTGTTAACTCTGCCTCTAAGCTTTTGTTATTACCTAGATCAAACGAAGCCACAACTTTAAAAAAGTCTTTTGCTTTGAATGACTCAATTTCTCTTTCTCTTTCTACAACTAATCTTGCCGCAACACTTTGTACTCTACCAGCTGAAAGTCCTCTTTGGATCTTTTTCCATAAAACAGGAGATAATTCAAAACCAACTAAGCGGTCTAAAATACGTCTTGCTTGTTGTGCATTCACAAGATCAATATCAATTGTTCTTGGTTTCTGAATTGCCGATTTAATTGCCGTCTTTGTAATCTCTCTAAAAACAATTCTTTTAGTATCGTTTTCTTTAAGTTTAAGGGTTTCTTTTAAATGCCAAGAAATCGCCTCTCCTTCGCGGTCATCATCGGTTGCTAACCATACCATTTCAGCTTCCTTGGATAATTTCTTTAACTCTCTAATTACATCTTTCTTATCTGATGATATTTCATAAGTAGGGTTGAAATCATTATCAACATCTATGGCATCATTTCCTTTCTTAAGATCTCTAACGTGTCCATAACTAGATCTTACTGTGTAATCACCTCCTAAATATTTTTCTATAGTTTTGGCTTTGGCTGGTGACTCGACTATTAGTAAATTCTTGGTCATATATATATAAATAGTATTCTTTTATTCTAGAATATTGTAATGGGATTTAATGTTGTCATTTCTCCCGCGCGAAACAACTTATCACAAACTTGATTAAAGTTCAAAGAAAATCAAGAATTTATTTTTTTTCTTGCAATTTTGAATAAAATTACCTCAAAAGCATGATAAATGTCATTTAAATATGAATTAAATTAATTCTTCTGATTTCTAGCCTATTTTATGCAATAAAGGCATGAATTACCCCTATTTTTTTGCAAAACAATAAATCTTAAAATATATTTAGGCATTCAAAACGAGAGACGATCAATTTTTGAATAAAACACGTGCGAAAATAAGAATAATTAACACTTTTTAGTTATGCAAGAAGTAGAACTTGACCACAACAAACCTCAAACAAATTCCGACAAAAAAGACATGGATAACAATACAGCGCAATTATCATACGCTGGTAAAACTTATGACTTACCAGCTATTCAAGGTTCAGAAGAAGAAATTGGTTTAGATATCAGTAAGCTTCGTGCACAAAGTGGTTTAATCACTTTAGATGTTGGATTCAAAAATACAGGATCTACAACAAGTGATATCACATTTTTAGATGGTGAAAAAGGTATTTTAAGATATAGAGGTTACTCTATCGAAGACCTTTGTGAGCATTCTACTTTCTCTGAAGTAGCTTATTTATTAATCAATGGTGAATTACCCAACGCACAAGAGTTTGATAAATTCAAAAATGACATTTCACGTCACACGTTAGTACACGAAAACGTAAGAAAGATTTTTGATGGATTCCCTGCAGATGCACACCCAATGGGAGTATTATCTTCTTTAGTTACTTCACTAACTGCATTCCACCCAGAATCATTAGATCCAAATAGAGATCCTAAAATGGTTGACTTGACAATCCATAGACTGATTGCAAAGTTACCTACTTTAGCATCTTGGGTATATAAGAAAAGTGTAGGTCATCCATTGATGTACCCTGAAAATAAATTAAGCTATATCGAAAACTTCATGAAAATGATGTTTGGTCTTCCAGTAGAAGATTATGATATGGATCCAGTATTAGTAGACGCTTTAGATAAATTATTAATCTTACACGCTGACCACGAGCAAAACTGTTCAGCAGCTACAGTAAGAGTAGTAGGCTCTTCTCAAGCTTCTCTATATGTAGCAGTAGCTGCAGGTATTAACGCACTTTGGGGACCTCTTCATGGTGGTGCTAACCAAGCAGTTATTGAAATGCTTGAAGACATTCATGCTAATGGTGGTGATGTTGACAAGTTTATTGAAAAAGCTAAAGATCCAAATGATCCATTCCGTTTAATGGGATTCGGTCATAGAGTATATAAAAACTTCGATCCAAGAGCAAAAATCATTAAGAAGCACGCAGATGCGGTACTTGACAAGTTAGGTATCAATGATCCACTTCTTGAAATTGCAAAAGGTTTAGAAGAAAAAGCATTAAACGACGAGTACTTCCAAAAGAGAAAATTATATCCAAATGTAGATTTCTATTCTGGAATTATTTACAAAGCTATGGGCTTCCCAACTGAAATGTTCACTGTATTATTTGCATTAGGACGTCTTCCTGGTTGGATTGCACAATGGAAAGAATCTAGAGAATTAAACCAGCCTATCTCACGTCCGCGTCAGGTATATACTGGTCCTGTAGCTAGACCTTATCCAACAAAATAAATTAAGATATTTCATCTTAGAAGCCATCAATTTTTTGATGGCTTTTTTTGTATGCTAATATTTTTTTGCGAATAAAAAGCACTTATAATTCCTTTTTAAACTACTTAAAATAGTATCTTTAAACATTATCAATTCAATTTTTAAATAATATGATTATAAGTTCTAAAAAGCTTATTTTTTGCATACTACTGAATCTAACATTGTATTCTTTTAGTAATGCTCAATCAAATGAGAATCGACTCCAACAATTTTACAAACATCAAAAATTAAATGAAAAGTCTTATTTAAAAAATATCCCTTTTCGTAATGTTGGCCCCACTATTATGAGTGGTCGTGTTACTGATGTAGATGTTAACCCTGCTAATCCAAGTGAATTTTACGCTGCTTACGCATCAAGTGGCCTTTGGTATACTTCAACATCAGGTGTAGACTTCACTCCTATTTTTGACCAAGAAGCTACTATGACTATTGGTGATATAGCTGTGAATTGGGACAATGAAAATAAAACAATTTGGGTTGGAACTGGAGAAAGCAATTCTAGTAGATCAAGTTACGCAGGTTTAGGACTTTATAAGTCTGATGACAATGGTAATACATGGTCACATTCTGGTTTAGAGGAAACTCAACATATTGGTAGAATTATTCTTCACCCTTCTGATCAAAATACATTATGGGTAGCGTCAATTGGAAATTTATATTCAAAAGACAAAAATAGAGGCGTTTATAAAACAACTGATGGAGGTAAAACTTGGAAGCAATCTCTATTTATATCTGATAGTACGGGGGTAATTGATCTAATAATAGACCCACAGAATCCAAAAGTTTTATATGCTTCGGCATGGGAAAGAACCCGTAAAGCTTGGAATTTTAAAGCTTCAGGAAAAGAATCTGCAATTTATAAATCAATAGATGGCGGTGATACATGGAATAGATTAACTGTCAAAAAAAGTGGTTTTCCAGCAACAGAAGGAGTAGGAAGAATAGGACTTGCCATTTCACATCAAAATTCTGATGTACTATATGCATTCTTAGACAATCAGGATCCAAAAGAAGAACAAAAGGAAAAAGAAGAATTACCTTTAACGCGAGAACAATTAATAACAATGAGTTCTGAGGACTTCTTATCATTAGAAAATGAGAATATAGATCGATATCTAGATCATTATAATTTCCCTAAAGCTTATACATCAGAAACAATCAAAAAAGATATAGAAAGTAACAAGTACACTCCTATTGCACTTGTTGAATATCTTGGAGATGCTGAAGACGACCTTTTTAACACTGAAATTAAAGGTGCCGAAGTATATAAATCAACAGATGCAGGGAAAACTTGGGAAAAAACACACAATCATTATCTAAATAGAGTTGTTTATACATTTGGTTACTACTTTGGCAATATCAGAGTAAGTCCATCTGATGATCAAACTCTTTATATTTTAGGAGTTCCTATCTTAAAATCGACTAATGGTGGAAAAACTTGGAAGGACAAAGGCGATCCTAATGTACACGTAGACCATCATGCTATTTGGATTAATCCTAACAACAAAGATCATATTGTTGTAGGTAACGATGGAGGTATTAATATTTCTTATGATGGAGGTGATAACTACTTCAAGGCAAATTCAATCCCAGTAGGTCAATTCTATGCAGTCAATGTAGATATGGCTAAACCATATAACATCTATGGAGGTCTTCAAGATAACGGTGTTTGGGTTGGTTCTTCTAAGTCAAAAATTGACAGAGAATGGCAAAACTCTGGAAAATATCCATTCCAAGAGATTATGGGTGGAGATGGTATGCAAATTGGAATTGACACTAGAGATAATGAAACGGTATACACTGGATATCAATTTGGAAATTATTATAGAGTAAACACTAAAAGAGGTATTGAAAAATATATAACTCCAAAACACAATTTAAGTGAAAAGCCGTTAAGATGGAATTGGCAATCTCCTATCCAAGTTTCTGTTCATAATAATGATATCATTTATTTCGGTTCAAATAGATTTCATCGTTCTATGAATAAAGGTGAATCTTTTGAAGCATTATCAGGTGATTTGACAAATAAAGGTAAAAAAGGCAATGTCCCTTTTGGTACTTTGACTTCTATTTCTGAATCTCCTCTACAATTTGGTTTAATCTATACAGGATCTGATGATGGAAAGGTTTTCGTTACTAATGATGTTGGAACTTCTTGGGAAGATATTTCAAATGGATTACCTAAAGATCTCTGGGTTAGTAGAGTTATTGCTTCAAAATATGATGTGAATAAGGTTATTGTAGCTTTGAATGGTTATAGAAATGATGATTTTTCTGCTTACTTGTATAGTTCTAATGATAAAGGTAAAACATGGAGAAAATTAGGTACAGATTTACCTGATGAACCAATAAATGTACTGAAAGAAGATCCTAAAAATGATCAAATACTTTACATAGGAACGGATAATGGTCTTTACGCTTCTTATAATCAAGGCGAGAGCTTTATGACTTTAGGGAACCTTCCAAATGTAGCAGTTCATGATTTAGTTGTACATCCTAGAGATAATGAAATTATTGTTGGTACTCATGGACGTGCAATCTATGTTGGCGACTTAAATCAAAGCCAAACTTTTTCTGAAAACGACTTTTCGACACCAATAAAAATATTTAATGTTGACAAGGTGACTGAAAACAAAAAATGGGGAATGATTGAAGGGTATTTTGAATGGGGGCAACCTATTGAAAGTAAGATACAGCTACCTGTTTTTGTGAATGAGAAATCTAATGTTAAATTCTCTATCTTATTAGATGAAAAGATTGTAAAATCTTTTAATACAGAACTAGATAAGGGTTTTAATTATATTGAATATAATTTATCAATAGACAATAAAGCAAAGAAGATTTTAGAAAAGCAATTTGATTTTAAATACAAAACAACTGACAATGGTATATATTACCTTACAGCAGGGAAGTATAAAATTAAAGTTGAAAAAGGAAGTGATACATCTTTCATAGATTTTGAAGTTGCTGAGAAAAAGGCTCCTTACAAAAGAGTGAAAAAGAAAAAGATTCCTTAAATAAAAAACCTTCATCATGATTTAAATGATGAAGGTTTTTTTTAATTTACTTTTTTTCTTTATACTCAAGACCACCAAAAAGGTGTAAATAGATGGATCTTGAAAGTCTAAAAGTAAAAGGTAACAAAACAATCATTGGTACAATTGCCATGATTACATAAGTCAAAGTATCTTCCGGTTTCAAAATAACATATGTAAAGACTAACATTACAAACATTAGTGCTACGTTAATACCATAACTTACATACATTGCACCATAATAAAAACCTGCTTCGGGTTCTAAGTTTGCATTACAGTTTTTACATCTATAATTAATTTTATTGAAACTGAATGATAATGCTGAGTTCTTAAAGATATCACCTTCTCTACAAGAAGGACATTTCTTTTGAACAATGGCTTGAAGTTTAGATTTACTCATTTTTGTTTAAGTCTATTTTTTGTTGCACTTGCTCTTTAGAAATATCTTTAATATTTCCATTTTCACAAATAATAGCTCTTTCTGGATTTAGTCTCAAAAAGGAATGCTGATGAGTTGCCATGATAATACTAGTTCCATTCTCATTGATCTCTTTGAATAAATCAAGAATAGAACGAGATACCTTTGGATCAAGGTTGCCTGTTGGCTCATCCGCAATTATTAAATCAGGTTCATTTACAAGCGCTCTTGCAATAGCTACCCTTTGTTGTTCACCTCCCGAAAGTTGGTGAGGTAGTTTTTCTTTGGCCAACTTTGGAAGCTTTACTTTTTCAAGTAATTCATCCACCTTATTGGTCATTTTAGTTTTTGAAGTCCACCCTGTTGCCTTCATGACAAAGAGTAAGTTTTCTTCAACGTTTCGATCTGTTAGTAATTCAAAGTCTTGAAATATAACTCCCACAGATCTTCTTAAAAAAGGAATATCTTTAGGTGTGAGATCATTTACTTGATAATCATTGACGCGAACAATTCCTTCTGAGGGAATTAAATCCGCATATAAAAGACGAAGTAAAGTTGATTTACCACTACCTGTAGTTCCTAGTAAATAGATAAATTCTCCCCTTGCAATATCAAAATTAATATTTTTAAGAATTACTGCTCCCTCAAAAACTACTTTAACATCACGAAGTGTTACAATTTGATCCATATTAAATTTCTAACTTTTGAATTTTACCAAAAGGTAAGTTTTCGATAACTTCTTTTAAAACTTCCTCTTTTCCTTCAAGACCGTACTTTTCTAGTTTAGTTAAAGGTCTGTCAGCTCTAAAATAAGCGATTAAAACGAAATTTTCGTCTCTCAGCTGTATATAATTAGGTATTTTTGCTTTACCCTTTACTTTAATAATATACATACATATCCTTTTATGTATTTATAAAAATGTAGGGACACTGCTTCCAATGTCCCTAAATAATATCAAAAGTAAGATAGTTTCAAAATTGAATACTACCCTTCCATTTTCTTTGCGTCCTCAATAAATTGAGCTAAACCTTTATCCGTTAATGGGTGGTTTAATAACATTTTGATAGCTTTTAATGGGCAAGTTGCAACATCAGCACCAAGTGCAGCACAATCCATAATATGCATTGGGTGTCTTACTGAAGCAGCTAAAACCTGAGTACCAAAACCATAATTTTCGAAAATAGATACAATATCTTCTACAAGTTGTAAACCGTCAGTAGAAACATCATCTAAACGACCGATAAATGGAGAGACGTATGTTGCTCCTGCTTTTGCTGCTAACAATGCTTGACCTGCTGAGAAAATTAATGTACAGTTTGTATCAATACCTTTACTTGAGAAATACTTGATCGCTTTTACACCATCTTCAATCATAGGCACTTTCACAACAATCTTTGGATCGATTGCCGCTAGCATCTCTCCTTCTTTGATCATTTCTTCATAAGTTGTAGAAAGAACTTCAGCACTTACATCACCATCTACAATATCGCAAATTGCTTTGTAGTGAGCATTTACAGCTTCTTGTCCTTTTACACCAACCTTTGCCATTAATGAAGGGTTAGTTGTTACACCATCAAGAACACCCATTGCGTAAGCTTCTTTGATTTCATCAAGATTTGCGGTGTCAATAAAAAATTTCATAAGTAATATCGTCTATTTAAGAATTCTATGACAAACATACATAAAACAAAAGGCATTTTTGAGTAAATACCTTAGATTTTTAATGTAGATTTTAATAAATATTTGTTTTGATGAACTAAAGCTCTGATTGAAAAGAATCTGCCAATATTTTACTCTTATCTATGCAATCAGGAACTGCTATACCATCTTTCCAATTTACATTATAATAAAGCCCTTCTATAGGATTTTTATCTATCGCATCCCATACTTCCAAAACATGTTGATCGTATTGAGGTATTGCTTTATTCCATTTGTATGTTTTTTGATGAATTGGCTTTCCTGACATTTTTAAAGTATTCATCAATTCTTTTGCTACTTTTTCTTTAATTTCACCTTCATCCAACCTAGCATTTTCAGGAGTATGAGATCCTCCAACGAACGTTGTTATCAGCACTTCATTTTCTTCAACTCTATCTGTAAAAATACAAGATGTCCAAATAGAACCTGCTGTGAAAGTTTTCTCAATAGATGGATTAAGACCTCCAAAACCAATTGGAGCATTTTGGGCATCTTCCTTTTTAAAAACTGAATGTACTACACACATAGGTGGAGTATTTAAACTGTCTAAAGCATCTGAAACTTGTGGGTTTAAATATTTTAGAATTTTTGCAGTAGCTTCAGGTGGTGTTGCAATGATTAGTTTATCAAATAAATGTTCTTCACCATATGTTTTTACTGAAAAAATATCATCAACTATAGTAATACTTTCAACTTCAGAATTAAAATAGATATCCAATTTACATGCTAAAGCATTTGTAAGGGCTTGTATTCCATTTTTAAAACTATATGCATTCTTACGTTTAGTACTAATACCCTTTTCTTTATTTTCCTTTCGAATCTGAATCAAGCCTTTAATTATTGATCCATATTCTTTATCAGCTTTATATAGAATAGGAAAAGAAGCTTTTACTTTTAGCTTTTTAGGGTCTCCAGCATAAATACCTCTCACAAATGGATCAACGGCATAATCACAGATCTCCTTATTAAAACGTCTTTCGAAAAAGTCATAAAGAGATTCATTTTCCTCTTTTGCTTTTTTCTTCCTCCACATTTCAGAAAGAATCTTCAGTTTTGTATTCCAGCTAAAGAAATTAGTCGTTATAAAAGATTTAGGTCCAGAAGGTAAAATTTTGTACTCACCATTTTTCAATATAAATCTATCTTTATTAACACTTTTAGCTTCAAGTAATTCATCACTTAAACCTAATTCATTAATTAATTCGATATGGTCTTCTGTAAATAGTAATGAATTAGGTCCATTCTCATAAAGCCTATCATCAATATTTTCAGTATATATACATCCACCTGTTCTATCGCTAGCTTCTAAAACAACGCAGTTATGTCCTTTTTTTTGTAAATAATAAGCAGCCGTCAAACCGGAGATTCCTCCTCCAATAACACCTATTCTCATATTATTATGAAGTAATTATTCTTTTTATTTCATTTCATCAAGATTGAATTCTGATGTCTACTACAAATGTAAAAAATTCAACGATAACCTATTGCTTAAATTAAAACATAATTTGATTTGAATAGATAAAGGTTCTTAATAAAAAAATACCCATTGTTACACGTAACGATGGGTATTTTTTTATTCTTAATCTAAAATTAAGCTTTTACATCTAAAAGAGCATTTGTTTTCTTTACGCCTTCAGCAGATGTATGTAATTTTGATTTCTCGTCTTCTGAAAGTTCGATTTCAACGATTTTTTCGATACCGTTTTTACCTAATACTACAGGTACACCGATACATAGATCATTTAAACCATACTCACCTTCCAATAATGCAGAGCAAGGGAACATTTTCTTAGAATCTAAAGCAATTGCTTTTACTAATTCAGATACAGCTGCACCTGGAGCATACCAAGCAGAAGTACCTAATAATTTTGTAAGCGTAGCACCACCAACTTTAGTAGCTTCTACGATACCAGCTTTTTGCTCTTCAGATAAGAATTCAGATACTGGAACTGAATTACGAACTGCTTTTTCGATTAGTGGAACCATTCCTACGTCAGAGTGACCACCGATTACCATACCTGAAACGTCAGATTGAGGACAACCTAAAGCTTCAGCTAAACGATATTTGAAACGAGCGCTATCTAATGCACCACCCATACCGATAATACGGTTCTTTGGAAGACCTGTAGCTTTAGCAGCTAAATAAGTCATTGTATCCATTGGGTTAGAAACAACGATGATGATAACGTTCGGAGAATTTTCAATTAAATTCTTAGCAACAGTTTCAACAATGTTTGCATTTGTAGTAATTAGCTCTTCACGAGTCATACCTGGCTTTCTTGGAATACCAGAAGTAATTACTGCAACATCTGAACCTGCTGTAGCCGCATAATCATTTGTTACACCAGTAATAGTAGAATCAAAACCATTTAATGATGCTGTTTGCATTAAGTCCATAGCCTTACCTTCTGCAAACCCTTCTTTGATATCAACTAATACGATTTCATCAGCAAAGTCTTTGATTGCGATGTATTCTGCACAGCTTGCACCTACTGCACCTGCTCCAACTACAGTTACTTTCATTTTATGCGAGATTTAAAAAAATTAATTATAAAGTTTATTTGTAAATGTTTTACAGTCGCAATTTGCGATATTTTTATAACTTATTTGAATGATTAGCGGAAATCATAAACATGACTTTTGTCAGCTTTTTAATTTTGATATAATTGCATAAAAGAAAATATCTTAACAGATTGCATAAAAAAAACACTTTTTTGATATGAATATTGAAAAATTATACGCTATATACCTAGAAAACAGTATAGTAACTACTGACTCTAGAAATGTTCCTCAAGGATCTTTATTTTTTGCTTTAAAAGGCGGAAATTTTGATGGAAATAAATATGCAAAATCTGCTTTAGAAAAAGGGGCTTCATTTTCTGTAGTCGACGATGAAACAGTTGCAATTTCAGACCAATATATATTAGTTAATGATGTATTAGAAACATTACAACAACTTGCAAACTATCATAGAAACCAATTTGACATACCAGTAATTGCTGTAACCGGATCAAACGGAAAAACAACTACAAAGGAAATATTATTGAAAATTTGTGAGACAACATTTAAGACCCACGCTACAAAAGGTAATTTTAATAATCATATCGGCGTGCCTCTTACCCTACTTTCAATGCCTACTGACACAGAAGTTGCTTTGATAGAAATGGGTGACAATCACGTTGGAGAAGTTGCTGAATTATGTAAAATTGCGGAACCTAATCAGGGATTTGTGACAAATATTGGTAAAGATCATATTGAAGGTTTTGGAAGTTTTGAAGCAAATATTAGAGCTAAAAGTGAAGTTTTCGATTATCTCATCAAAAATGATGGACTCATTTATATAAACTCAAATGATGACATTCTTTTTAATATGTCAAAAAGGATGAAATCTCCAGTCTATTATGGACAAGAATATGATTATGCAAATTTAGAATTTGTAGAAGTTAATCCATTTATCGTTTATAAAGATCGTCAAGATAATATTGTATCTACTAAACTATTTGGAGCCTATAACTTTGAAAATATCTTAACCTCTTTTTGTGTAGGCAAAAAATTAGGTGTTTCTGTCGAAAATATGAATAAAGCTATTGCTTCATATCAACCTGACAACAACAGATCAGAGATTTCTAAAACTGACAAAAACACATTAATTCTTGATGCTTACAATGCTAATCCATCTTCTGTTGAAGTTGCAATTGACAACTTGAAGAAAATAGATAGTAGTCAACCTAAAGGTTTTATTTTGGGCGATATGTTTGAATTAGGAGAAATCAGTGAAGCTGAACATCAAAACATCGTCAACATAGGTCTAAAGAAAGGTTTTAATATAAATATCTTCGTGGGAGAAAGATTCAATCAACATAAAATTGATGGTGGATTATTTTTTGAAAATAAAGGTGAATTAAAGGCATATTTAGCAGAACATACTATTGAAAATCACTTAATTTTAATTAAGGGGTCAAGAAGTATGGGTTTAGAAGAAATAAAAGATCTATTATAAATGCATAAAATTCCATTTCTTTCACTCGAAACACAGCATTTACAAATCAAAGATAAAGTAGATGAAGCTTTACTTAAATCTTATGCATCTAATTATTACATATTAGGACCTCGACTTAATGAATTCGAGAAAGCGTATGCTTTTTATTCTGATGTAAACTATTGTATTGGTGTTGGGAATGGTTTAGATGCCTTAAAAATTTCTTTAAAATCATTAGGTATAGAATCTGGTGATGAGGTAATTGTTCCTTCTCATACTTTTATTGCTACTATTTTGGCAATAATGGAAGTTGGTGCAAAACCTATTTTAGTTGATACAGATTCAAATACGTTTAATCTCAATATTAATGAGATAGAAGATAAAATCACTTCAAAAACAAAATGTATAATCGCTGTTCATATGTATGGGAGCCCATGCTCTATGGATCAGTTATTAAATATATGTTCTCAGCATAAACTTTATCTTATTGAAGATAATGCCCAAGCGCATGGTAGTCTTTATAAAGGAAAAAAAACGGGTAGTTTTGGGATAATCAATGCAACGAGTTTCTATCCTGCCAAAAATCTTGGAGCCTTAGGTGATGGTGGTGGAATTACTACAAATGATAAATTATTAAAAGAAAAAGTAGAGAAAATCAGAAATTATGGTAGTTCTGATAAATATATTTCTGATGTAGATGGTTGCAATTCTAGACTTGATGAGATACAAGCAGCTGTTTTGTCTATTAAATTGGAATATTTAGATCAATGGAATAAAGAAAGAAATGATCTAGCTTCTTTATATAAAAAGTATTTAGATCTAAATTCAATAAAACTTCAGTTTGTAGATACTGAAAACTATTCTTCCTTCCATCTCTTTGTTATTCAAGTAAAGAAAAGAGATCAGTTAAAAGAATGGTTAGCACAACATCAGATAGAAACTTTAATACATTACCCGATACCAACTCATTTACAGAAAGCTTGTAAAAGTTTAGGATATAAAAAGGGAGACTTCCCTGTCACTGAATTACTTTCAAAATCACTATTAAGTCTACCTCTTTATATTGGTTTAACAGAAGAAAATATTAAATTTATTTGTCTAAAGATCAATGAATTTCATAATAAAAAAGGCTTGTAATTTCACTTACAAGCCTTTTATTTATTGCATAATTTCTTCCTCTTTTCTCTTTTTGCCTTCGCAATTATCATCATTACAGCTTCCATAGAAATTTAAAGAATGACTTTCAATTTCAAAGTTGTAAATTTCTTCAACCATTTGTTGAATTTTCTGAATTCGTGGGTCGCAAAATTCTAGAATCTTATTACAATGCTTACAAATCAAATGATCATGTTGTTTGAACCCGTGTGCTTTTTCATATAAAGCTAAGTTCTTTCCAAATTGATGCTTTGTAATAAGGTTACAATCAAGAAGTAAATCTAAAGTATTATAAACAGTAGCTCTACTCACTCGATAATTTTTATTTTTCATGTTAATATACAATGATTCAACATCGAAATGCCCTCCTCTACTGTATATTTCATCCATAATCGCAAATCGTTCAGGAGTTTTTCTTAATTTTTTCTCCTCAAGATATTTAATGAAAATTTCTTTAATCTCTTCCATATCCTAGTAATTTGAATTTGCTTCTACAGCATCTTTTAATTCATAAATTAAACCAGTCTCTTCATCATTAAGATGTAAAGTCCCTTTGAATGTAGCTTCCTCTTCGCTAATCTCTCTTGGATTTTTAAGATAAACTGCAATAACAGATTCAGGGCCTGCTCCTCCACAGAAGAAACAACTTGAAAAAGGATATGCTGAAATCATTAAAGATCCATCTTCTGTCTCTACAGGTAAAACAAACCCAGTGATTGAAACTTGTGTACCATCCATCTTTTTCATTTCATCTGAAAAAATGGGAAAAGGAACATCCATTTCAAATTCTTCACTGTATTTATATTCCCAATCTACTTTTAATAGTTTTTTCCATAGTCCATCCTCTACTGATGTAAATGAAGTTAATACTAAAAGAGAAAATAAGAAACTACTTATTAATACTCTCATTTTATTGAGGTTTATTCTGTTTTTGTGGTCTTTGAGATTGTTGATTGTCACCTCTTGGTCCACCTTTAAAATTCTTACGAGGTTTCCAATGCTCTCTATTTTGTGGATTTGGTCTACGATCAGGGCGCCCTTGATTTTGACCTTTACCTTTATTTTCAAGCATTTTTTGTTGACGTGTTACCTGCTCCTCTTTTCTTTCTCCTGCTTCTAACTCACTTAAGTCAAATTCCTCAGTACCTTCAGTTGTTACTTCAAGTGTCTTCTGAACTTTAAGTTGTTCTTTACGGTCTTGCAACATTTGTTTTGCATTAGGTCTGATTTGATTTGTAATTTCACCATTCCTAACTTTTACAATATCAACAGCTTGTAAAAGAGCTGCTCTGAAAGATTTCTCATCAGCAATACCTTTTCCTGCAATATTATATGCAGTTCCATGATCTGGTGAAGTTCTGACAATATTTAAACCAGCAGTATAATTAACTCCACTCTCAAATGCATGTAATTTAAAAGGAATTAACCCTTGATCATGGTACATACATAAAACACCATCATAATTTTTAAATGACATTGTTCCAAAAAATCCATCTGCTGGAAAAGGACCAAATACTAAATTACCACGTTTCTTAAATTCTTTGATAACAGGAGAAATAATATGCTGTTCTTCATCTCCTAGTAAACCATTTTCACCTGCATGAGGGTTTAATCCCATTACAGCGATTTTGGGTTTAGAAATTCCAAAATCCTTCTTTAAAGAATTTATAAATACATTCAATTTAGAAGTTATTGCTTCTTTTGTTACAGCTTGAGCGACATCCTTTAACGGAATATGTCCTGTAACAACACCTACTCTAAGTTCATTATCACAGAGAGTCATTAAAGTGTCTCCTCCATTTGCAAAATTTTCCTGATAATACTCAGTATGTCCTGCATAATTAAAATCTTCACTTTGAATATTTTCTTTATTGATTGGAGCTGTTACTACTGCATCAATAACTTCTTTATTTAGATCTTCTGTAGCTTTAGCAATTGATAAATAAGCACACTTTCCAGCATCTTCACTAATTTTACCAGGATCTAATTCTTGTACTTCACTCCAACAGTTGACTACATTAATTTTTTGATCATGTAAATAACTATTGTTATTGTATTGATGATATGTAAAATCTTCAATTCCTAAAATTCTTTTGTATTTGGTAAGGATTCTACCAGAGCCATATACAACAGGAGTACAGAAATTAGTTATTCTTTTGTCTTGCAAAACCTTCACGATAACTTCAGGACCAATACCATTATAGTCTCCGATTGTTATACCAATTCTTGGTTTGTTAGACCTTCTATTTTTTTGATTTTTATTGTCTTTCATAATATAGGATAGACCTAATTTTTAAAGTATGCCTTCGTTAGCATTAAACACTCTAGAGTCAAAAGTAATACTTTTCAAGCTTTTTTATTGTATTATTCTAGTAAATTAATAATAAAATTTAAACTACTTTTAAAAGTATATAGAATAAAAAAATATTTCTAAATAATTGTAAATATAGTTTACTTCTAAATAATTATGATTTTATTTGAATTTATATTCATCTATAAATAAATATTTAAGAATAAATTAAACAATTCAACTAAACAAAAAACTTTCATACCTACAACCAATTCGTATGATCAACTTTATATCACATGTTTAAACTAAAAAACTTTTTTATTTCAATACTTTTAGTAGTCACTACTTTCGCTACACATAAGTATTTTGATCAGAAAACTAACAACATTAAAAATTCTAATGACATTGTTCTTGATACTTTTTTGAAAAAACAAGAAAAGAGAAAAAATGGTTATGCAAAATCTGACAAGCCAGACCAATTTTTAGAGGTAATGCGATCCTTGAAAATAGGAGAAAATAATGAAAAATATCCTGATGGATATAAACTCAAAGAAACAATTAAGGCTCAACATATTCTCCAAAAAAGTAATAGTAGAATACTTAAAACAAATCCAATTACTTCAGAGCCTTGGATAGAAAGAGGTCCAAATAATGTACCAGGTAGAACTAGAACAATTATAGTTGACAAACTAGATAAAACAGGTAATACTTGGATAACTGGATCTGTTTCGGGAGGTATTTGGAAATCACAAGATAAAGGTGAATCATGGTATTCATTAACTGAAGATTTACCTAATTTATCTATTTCACATATTGCTCAATCTGAAAGTAACCCCTCAATTTTATATGCTTGTACTGGAGAAGGTTACGGAAATTTAGATGGTGTTAAAGGTGATGGAATTTTCAAGTCAATTGATGGAGGAAACTCGTGGTTTTCATTAGAGAACACAATTGACAATCAAGATTTTCAAGTAGTTAACAGAATTATCGTTGACCCTGAAAATGAAAATAATCTAACTGTTTGTACTTCAGCAAATCCTAATGGTTTATCATACAGATCCTCTATTTTCATAAGTAACGATGGTGGTGAAACTTGGACAAGAACATATAGATTGAATAATGGCAATTTTAACTTTGCTATCCATCAGGTTATTGCAGATCCTAATGATTTTAATATTCAATTTGCTGCGGCAAAAAACATTGGTATTTTTAAATCTACAGATAGAGGTCAATCTTGGAATGAAGTTGAAGGGATATTTACAAATGGAAGAGTTGAGATCTCTATATCAGAGGTAGATTCAAGGTATATGTACGCTTCAATCGCTGGTGATGGTGCCGGTAGCGGTGATGGAAATTTATATATATCTCGTGATAATGGTGATAATTGGACATTCCTTCAAGCTGAGGAAAATTATCAACGATATCTAGGAGGACAAGGCTGGTACGACAACACTATTTCTTCTCACCCTTTTGATACGTTAAGTTTCTATGTAGGTGGTGTTGATCTGTGGAAAATTAATATTACTGAGGGAACGAATACAATTAATTTTCAACGAGTTTCTGATGCATATGGAGACAATGATCTAAATAGTTCTATCATTTTTGAAAATGGCCGTGTTATTGAAGGTTTTCACCCTGATCACCATTATTTACTCCCAGTAGTAACCTCAGATTCAACATTCTACATTATAAATACAAATGACGGAGGTGTTTACTATTCTAATACAGGAAAAAATCCAGGTGAAAATGATGGTGACTGGACTTTTGCTGGTACTGGTTACAATACAACTCAATTTTATGGAATTGATAAAAAAACTGGTGCAAATCAATATGTTGGTGGATCTCAAGACAACGGAACATGGATTTCGTCAGTAAACCCAACTAGTCAGTCTCAATATCAAAAGTTTTTAGGTGGTGATGGTTTTGAAGCTGTATGGAATAGTGCAGATGGAAATAAAATATTAGGTTCAATTTACAACAATATCATTTACAGGAGTAATGATGGTGGTAATACCTATTTTAGAAGTAATGATGGTTTATTAGATACCGGAGATGACGCACCTTTTATTACAAAAATTGCTAATTCCAAAGAAAATCCTGATGTAGTATTTGCAGTTGGTGCTTCTGGTGTTTGGAAATCAGATGATTTTGGTGAGAATTGGTCATTAACAGAAATCAATAATCAGGGATGGATTCTTTCTTCATTTATGGATATCAAAGTTTCAAATGCAGACCCTAACGTGGTTTGGGCTGGATTTTACTTTGGAGACGGAGGAATACAAGTCTCTGTAAATAATGGTGATCAATTTAATGGCGTTAGAGCCAATAATGAACAAGATATTACTGGGTTTATATCTGGAATTGCAACTGACCCTATTGATAAACAAACAGCTTATGTTTTATTCTCCTACCCTAATCATCCTAAAATTTTAAAAACTACTGATTATGGATTCAATTGGGTTGAACTTTCTGGTTTTGGTGAGAGTGATTCATCAGCTACCGGTTTTCCAAATGTAGCTGTTTATGATCTATTAGTCTTCCCTTATAATGATGATTATTTATGGGCTGGGACTGAGATTGGAATATTTGAATCATTAGATGCAGGTAAATCATGGCATCCACTAGAAGGTGAAATTCCTGCTGTTTGTATTTGGGATATGAAGTACAGCGACAACCAAGTGTATGTTGGTACACACGGAAGAGGTATTTGGTCTGTAGATATTCCAGAGAATCCTCAACCAAAAATCACAGATCAGTTCTCAAATGTCAATGGGTATGAAATTACATTTGAAATTCAAACAGATGCTGATTCTATTGTTGTTGTAAACAGAAACAAAGGACATATTGAATCTTTTAATAGATCATTTAGTGAGGGTGAAAATCTTATTTCTATCAATAATGATTCACTTCAAGGAAATAGTGAAATACAACTAATCAGCTACAAAAATAATTTACAGTATAAAAGTAAAATCTTTAAAACAAGTAGAGTTCAGTTTAACGAAGCTATGGATGAATATTATAATGATTTTAAAGACTTTTCAACTGTAGCTGATTTCCATAACGAAGGTATTTCATTTAGGTCTTCAGTTTCAGGTTTTTCTTTTGCCGGATTACATTCTCAACATCCATTTGAAGAAGCTTCTCCAAAATATTCTTATTTAAAAACGCCAATAATCATAAAAGAAGATAATCCAAACTTCTATTATAAAGATGTTACATTAATGTCTCGTGAAGATGGTTATGTTAGTGTTGAAGCTAAAAGAGGAAGTGAAGATTGGGTAAGTATTAGTGGGTTATATAATAGTAGCCTAAATGAACAATGGCAATTATACTCAGAAAGAGGATCAAACGGAGCCGAAACTTTAGAGGTGAAACATCAAATTGATTTAAGTCAATACTATAGTACTGGTGATACTATATTAGTTCGTTTTAAAATTAATTCAGATGAAGAGGCATCTAACTGGGGATGGGCCATTACTTATCTCAATATTCAGTCATTAGAAGAAGGTAATGTAACCTCAAATGAAAGTGCTCTTTTTTCTGCAATAAATGTCTATCCTAATCCAGTTTCTAATCGTACAACGTATGTAGAAATAACATCAGATCTATCAAAAGATGCCGCATTTTCTATTGTTGATTTAAATGGAAGAGAAGTAAAAAGAATTGATGACGTTAAAATATTCTCAGGAAAAAATAAGATTCCTCTTGACTTAGGTGGATTAAATAAAGGAGTTTATGTATTGATAATTAATACAGATGAAAGTCAAAATACATTTAAAGTAATTATTGAATAATTTAAAGAAAGATAAAAACGTATGTTAGCTGATTTGGTAAGTTTAGTTTAATGTACGTTTTTTGAATGAAAATTATTTATAGCTTTATCTGATATTAATTAAAGCATTTATGGCAAGAGTCAAACCTAAGAAGCATTTAGGACAACATTTCCTTGATGATCCACAAATTGCAGATGACATTGTGAATGGCATGACACAATTTGGTGGTTATAAAGAAATATATGAAATCGGTCCTGGTACAGGTGTTTTAACTACTCGTCTTATGAAAAAAGAAGAGTATAAAACCACAGTAGTTGAAATCGATACAGAATCTGTAGTTTACCTTGAAAATGAAGTAGGTCTCCCTAAAGATCAGATTATTGAAGGTGACTTTTTGAAGTTAGATTTTGACAAGATCGCTCCTCACCCTGTAGGTTTGATAGGCAACTTCCCTTACAATATTTCTACACAGATTTATTTTAAAATATTAGAACATAAAGATCAAATCACAGAATGTGTTGGTATGATCCAAAAGGAAGTCGCTGAAAGAATTGCAACAAAAAAAGGTGGAAGAACTGCTGGGATCTTAACAATATTAGTTCAAGCATTTTATGATGTAGAATATCTTTTCACTGTACCTCCAGGTGTTTTTATACCACCTCCTAAAGTTGATTCTGCTGTAATTCGTTTACAGAGAAATGACAGAAAAGAGTTACCATGTAAACAAGAAACTTTCTTTAAAGTGGTAAAACAAGCTTTTAGTACCAGAAGGAAAACGCTTCGTAATGCAATGAAACCTTATGGATTACCTGCAGAGTTACTAGAAGATCCAATATTTAAAAAACGAGCGGAAGAGCTATCTGTTGAAGATTTTATTGATTTGACAGTCAGAATTGAAGCTACTAGAAAATAACTATAAAGGAGTTGAGTAATTTCAACTCCTTTTTTATGCATGATATTTTATTGAATCTCTAAAATTATCCCTAAATTGTATTACTAATTAGAATAATGATTCATAAAAATTAACTATCATGATAAATAACTCCCATAAAATCTATGAAATTTGGCTTAATAATATAAGTGGAATTGGTGGAGCAACTTGTAAACAACTTATCAGCCATATTGGAAGTGCTGAGCAAATATTTAACGCTTCATTTAAGGAATTAATAAAGGTTCCCAATATCGGTGAGGTTTTAACGAAAACTATTATCCACTCCAAAAATAAGATTGATGCAGCCCAAAAAGAACTTGAATATGCTTCTAAACATGACACTAGAATATTAACCTATTTGGATAAAGAGTTTCCTGAACGTCTTAAACATCAAAAAGACTCTCCTTATTTAATTTATGTAAAAGGAAAATCACTTGGTTTAAAAGGGAAAAAAAATGTTGCTATCGTTGGCTCAAGGGCCGCTACAAACTATGGGCAATACGTTACGAAGAAAATAGTTGAGAAACTAAGAGAACTAAATGGTATTAACATAATCAGTGGTTTAGCCTATGGTATTGATATCCATGCACATAGAGCAGCATTAGAATGTAACTTAGGCACTATTGGAGTTATGGCAAATGGCTTAAGTATGGTCTATCCAAAAGTACATCAACGTACTGTAAGAGAAATGTTAGAAGATAATAAAAGTGGTATAGTTTCAGAAAATAATATGTATTCTCAACCTGATGCTCCTAAATTCCCAGCTAGAAATAGAATAATTGCAGCTTTATCTGACGCGATTATAGTGGTTCAAGCCAAAAAGAAAGGAGGTGCTCTTATAACTGCAGATATTGCGAATAGTTATAATAAAGATGTATTTGCTGTTCCTGGTTTGATTACTGACCCCCTATCTGAAGGTTGTAATAATTTGATCAAATATCACAAAGCTCACCTTTTTTCTTCTGTAGATGATATCATTAAAGAATTGAATTGGGATCAAGAAAGTCAGCAAAATAATCAAATGTCTATGTTCCAAAAAAGTAATCTTTCTCCTTTGGAACAAAAAATTACTGATGTAATTGTTGATCATCCCCTACAAATTGAAGAAATTGCAATACAATCACAGATTCCTTTACCCAAGTTGGCTAGTACTTTACTTCAACTTGAACTTAAAGGTGTAGTGAAATTAAAAGCAGGAAATATTTACTCATTAAATTAAGACATTTTGAAAATCGTTTTAGCCCCAAATACATTTAAAAATGGAGTTTCTTCTATAGAAATTGGTCAAGCAATGAAAGAAGCTTGGTTAGAAGTTCGAAAAACGGATGAAGTAATTGTCAAACCGATGGCAGATGGAGGTGATAATTTTGCTGAAGTTATTGGAACAGTTAAAGGAGGTAAACGAATAGATGTCGAAACAAAAAATGCTATAGGAGAAATACATAGAGGGCATTATTACAGAATAAATAAAGCTACCGCTGTAATTGATTTGGCTTCTAATTGTGGGATTCAAACAATTGGCAATAATCAATTAGATGCATTAGAGAGTAATACAGAAGGATTTGGAATTGTTATTGATCAAGCTATTGAAGACGGCTGTAAAGAATTCATTTTAGGACTTGGTGGAAGTGCTTCTACCGATTTTGGCATGGGAGCTCTTTATGCTTTAGGTGTTCGATTTGTCACCTTTGAAAATAAAGAAATCGTTCCAAATGGTCGCAACTTAGATCTAATTTTAGGATTAGATTTAAGTGTTTTACAGAAAAAAATTGAAGGAATTAAATTCTTCATGGCCATAGATGTTGAAAATAAATTATTAGGTAAAGAAGGTTCAGCACAAACTTTTGGTCCTCAAAAAGGAGCATCTAAAACTGAAGTTGAACTACTGGAATATAACTTAATCCATATCAGTCAACTGACTCAAAAATTAACAGGCAAAGCAGTAACACAATTTATTGGTGGAGGTGCAGCCGGTGGAACTGCAGCAGGGTTTTGGGCATTTTTACATGCTGAACCCATGAAAGGGAGTCAATTTGTAATGGAGGTTTTAAATATCCATGAAGATATTGAAGATGCAGATTTAATCATTACAACAGAAGGTCAAATCGATAGTCAATCCTTAAAAGGAAAAGCTCCATTTGTAATAGGTCAATATGCAAAGCAATGTAATCGACCATGTTTATGTTTTGTTGGTAGTAATCATTTAACTGATGAAGATAAACATCCCTTCTATTCTATTTTTAATATTAATAGAAAATTCAGCACTCTAGAAGAAGCCATTAAAAACACTATCCCAAACATTCAATTTCTCACAAAACAAATAGCTAAACTTACAAAAATCACGAACAAAAAAACCTTATAAAATATTAACAGATTTTCACACTGAATATAGTAAATATCACTATTTTTTTATCAAATTGCGGTTTAATATGATAGGAATGTATCGTCTTTAAATATGAGTTACAAAGATTTAAGATGGTAATTATTACCTCTTTGATTAAACTTCATTTTTTCACCCTACATTAAGCATTGACTTTCAATCAACTATCTATCAATGTTAATTTTTTGAATTAGCATTTTTAAAAAGTAACTAATTAAAACTTTCAATTTTTAGCAACTTCCATTCTTATGACAAGAATTACCAAATTATTCGTTACGCTATTTGTACTAGTGTCAAGTGCGAATTTGTCATTTGGTCAAAAGGAGTTCTATAATAACAGCAAGTTTAAACAACTTGATGAAGAACTTCCTACACCGAACGTTTATAGAACAGGTTCTGGTGCTCCAGGACATGAATATTGGCAACAAAAAGCAGATTATGTAATTGAAGCTTCAATTGATGAGAAACTTCATAGACTTACAGGATCTGAAACTGTTACCTATTACAACAACTCTCCTGATGCTCTAACGTACCTTTGGATACAATTGGACCAAAATATGAGAGCTACGGACTCTGATACGTATAAAATCAGACAAAACAAAGTTGGTGAAAAAACAAATATCAATCGCTTAGCAGCAGTTGATGGTTTCCCTGAGTATGATGGTGGTCACAAAATCCAAAAAGTGACTGGTAAAGATGGTGCTGATTTACATTATGTAATCAACAAAACAATGATGCGTCTTGATTTACCTCAACCATTAAAGCCGGGCGAGCAATTCTCATTCAGCATTGATTGGTATTACAACATCAATGATCGTCTATTAATGGGTGGCCGTGGCGGTTACGAAACTTTTGCTGAGGATGGTAATACTATTTATACTATTACTCAGTGGTTCCCAAGAATGGCTGTTTATGATGATTTCAACGGATGGCAACATAAACAATTCTTAGGTAACGGTGAGTTTGCTTTAACTTTTGGTGACTATGATGTAAAAATCACTGTGCCATCTGATCATATCGTAGCTTCAACTGGTGAATTACAAAATCCTGATGAAATTTTATCAGATGAGCAAAAGAAAAGATTTGAAGAGGCAAAAACTGCTAAAAAACCAGTAGTTATTGTTTCTCAAAAAGAAGCAGAGAAAAAAGAGAAAACTGTTGAGAAAGGAACTAAAACTTGGCATTACAAAGCGAAAAACGTAAGAGATTTCGCATTTGGTTCGTCACGTAAGTTTATCTGGGATGCAATGGGTGTTGACATCAACGGAAAAACTGTAATGGCAATGTCATACTATCCTAAAGAAGCTAACCCTCTTTATGGTCAATATTCAACTGAAGCAGTAGCTCATACTTTAGAGGTTTACTCTAAATATACTATTGATTATCCTTATCCTGTTGCTATCTCTGTTGAAGCTTCAAATGGTATGGAATATCCAATGATCTGTTTCAATTATGGTCGTCCTGAAAAAGATGGTACTTACTCTCCACGTATCAAATACGGAATGATTTCAGTAATTATTCACGAAGTAGGTCACAACTTCTTCCCAATGATCATTAACTCTGATGAGCGTCAATGGACTTGGATGGATGAAGGTTTGAACACTTTCTGTCAATATTTAGCGGAGCAAGAATGGGAAGTTAATTACCCTTCTCGTAGAGGTCCAGCTGAAAATATTGTGAATTACATGAAAGGTGAGAAAAACAATATCTCTCCTATCATGACTAATTCAGAGTCAATTCAACAATTTGGAAACAATGCTTACGGTAAACCAGCCACTGCCCTTAATATCTTAAGAGAAACAATTATGGGTCGTGAGTTATTTGACTATGCATTCAAAGAATACTCTACTAGATGGGCATTCAAACATCCTAAGCCAGCAGATTTTTATAGAACTATGGAAGATGCTTCAGGTGTTGATTTAGATTGGTTCTGGAGAGGTTGGTTCTTTACTAACGAAGCAGTTGACATTTCAATTGATGACGTTCAATATGTAGAAATGGATACTCAAAATCCTGACGTAGAAGAGAAAAAACGTAAGGAAGCTAGAGATTCACAACCAAAAGACATCACTACTATTCATAATGAAGAATCTAATTTATCTCGTAGAGTTGATAGAAAACCTGAATTAAAGGATTTCTACAATAGCTATGATGAATTAGATGCAGATTATGAAGAATATGAGCAGTATAAAAAATACTCGGCTTCATTAAATGCTGATGACAAAAAATGGATTAATTCTAATAAGTACTTATATCAAGTGAATTTCAAAAATGTAGGTGGTTTAGTAATGCCTATTATTATTGAATTACAATATGAAGATGGTACTTCAGAGAAAAAATATATCCCCGCTGAAATCTGGAGAAAAGATGATGTAGTAGTTACTAAAGTATTTGTATGTGAAAAGCCAGTTACTCAGTTTGTATTAGATCCAAACAGAGAAACAGCTGACATTGATACAGAAAACAACTACTTCCCTCGTCAAACTCAAATGAGTAGATTCCAGTTGTATAAATCTGGTGCTAGTCAACCAAGATCTTATGATTCTGGTCGATTAAATCCAATGCAAAAAGCGAAGAAGAAAAAATAATCTTCAACACTAACGGCCATCTTCAAACGATGGCCGTTTTTATTTTAATTATGAAAAAGACACTATCTATACTTCTTGTTTCTTTAGGTTTTACATCAACAACTTTTGGACAACAAGAATTTTATAACAATAGTAAGTTTAAACAACTTGAGGAGGAATTACCTACTCCAAATGCTTATAGAACAGGTTCTGGTGCTCCCGGTCATCAATATTGGCAACAAAAAGCTGATTATGTAATTGAAGCTAAATTAGATGAAGAAAAACATCAATTAAGGGGTATTGAAACAATTACATATACCAATAATTCTCCTGATCAAATTAAATATCTTTGGATACAATTAGATCAAAATATGAGAGCTAAAAACTCTAATACTTACAAGATCAGTCAAAGTAATATTAAAGAAAAAGCCTCATTAAAGAAATTAAAGAGAATAGAAGGTTACCCTGAATACGATGGAGGTCATAAGATCTTAAAAGTTTTAGACCACAAGAAAAATGAACTCCCATATGTCATTAATCAAACGATGATGCGTATTGATCTACCTCAAGTAATGAAGCATGGAGATCAAATTTCATTTTCTATTGAATGGTACTACAATATTAATGATCGAAACCTCATGGGAGGTCGTGGTGGCTATGAGTCTTTTGAAGATGGAAATACTTTGTATACGCTTACACAATGGTACCCAAGAATGGCTGTTTATGATGATGTAAATGGTTGGCAAAATAAACAATTCTTAGGTGATGGTGAATTTGCTTTAACTTTTGGAAATTTTGACGTTAAATTAACTGTTCCTTCAGATCATATTGTTGCTTCTACGGGTGTTTTACAAGATTCTACAGTATTAACCGAAGAACAAATTGCTCTTTTAGAAAAGGCAAAATACGCAGAAAGACCTGAAATGATCATTGATCTAAAAGAGGTTAAAAAGAAAGAAAAGAAAAAGCAAAAAGGAACGAAGACTTGGCATTATAAAGCTGAAAATGTAAGAGACTTTGCTTTAGGATCATCAAGAAAATTCTTGTGGGATGCTATGGGTGTAGAAGTTGGTGGTAAAACAGTGATGGCTATGTCTTATTATCCAAAAGAAGCTTATGATTTATATAAAAGATATTCAACTGAAGCTGTAGCTCATACTTTAGAAGTATATTCAAAACATACTTTTGCTTATCCATATCCAGTTGCTATTTCTGTAGAGGCAGAAAATGGAATGGAATATCCTATGATTTGTTTCAATTATGGTCGTGTGGATGAAAAAGGCAATTATACTAAAAGAACAAAGTATGGCATGCTTTCAGTAATCTTCCATGAAGTTGGTCATAACTACTTCCCTATGATTGTCAATTCTGATGAACGTCAATGGACATGGATGGATGAAGGTTTAAATTCTTTCCTACAATTTTTAGCGGAACAAGAGTGGGAAGAAAATTATCCAAGTTTAGAAGGACATCCTGAATTGATTGTAGATTATATGAAAGGAGATCCTAAAGGTATTTCTCCAACGATGACCAACTCTGAATCGATTCATCAATTTGGATATAATGCTTATTCAAAGCCTGCCACAGCTCTAAATATCTTAAGAGAAACAATAATGGGTAGAGAATTATTTGATTATGCATTTAAAGAATATGCTAATCGTTGGAAATTTAAACACCCTACTCCTGCTGATTTCTTTAGAACTATGGAAGATGCTTCAGCAGTTGATTTGGATTGGTTCTGGAGAGGTTGGTTCTATACTACAGAACCATGTGATATTAGTATTGAAAATGTGACTTTTAAAGAATTGGATACTCAAAATCCTTCAATAGAAGAAGCAAAAAGAAAAGCGAAAAGAGATAATAAAGCTTCTGATATCACAACGATTCACAATGAGGAGGCTCAATTAGCAACAAGAGTTGAAGCTAAAAAAGAATTAATTGACTTTTATAATACATATGATCCTCTAGATAAAACACCTGAAGAAGAAGAACAATATAAAAGATATGAAGCAAGTCTTACAGCAGCTGATAAAAATTGGTTAAAAGACAGTAAATATATTTATCAAATTGACTTCAAGAATAAAGGTGGATTAGTTATGCCAATTATTCTTTTAAAGAAATATGAAGATGGCACTACTGAAAAAGTATATATTCCTGCTGAAATATGGAGAAAGGATGATGTAGAAGTAACAAAAGTATTTGTTGAAACTAAAAAGGTTGTTTCGTTCCAATTAGATCCTAATAGAGAAACTGCCGATATTGATACTTACAATAATAACTTCCCCAGAGAAGAAGTTTTAAATCGCTTTCAATTATACAAGAGTAGTCACTAAGGTTATTTCTAACAATAAGAAAGGCAGTCAAAATTGACTGCCTTTTTTGATGTTTTTTAGTTGGCGAATTCTAATAATGATGTGGCTTGTTTATCTCCTTTCTTCGTCAGAGTTGTTGTTGTGTTTTTGTAAGCTGACTGAGTATTTTTAATATACCCTTCTTGTTCGAGATAATTTGTAATCTCTTTAAGTTCTGTACTGTTTGAAGAAAAGCCCAAATGCTTTGCTATGTCCTCCATAGACTCACCTGCATTAAGGCACAGGCCCATTAAAAATTTTTGGATTTTTTGTTCTCTAGTCATGATAGTTTATGGTTGTAAACAAATAAGAATGTAAATGTTTTTGTTATTGTTTAACTAATATAATAATACGTAAAACAAATTCTTAATATCATAACTACCTATAATACAAATCCTTAGAATAATACTTTTTTATAAACGTTTATTCCAATTCCATTTCTTCTGATTTATAAATATTCCCAAAAATCTTAGTCATTTGTTTATCTGCCTGCTCCTTATGCTCTTGTTTTATATGCATGGCTACATTTACAACTGCACCTGTAAGTGCTGCGAGATCGTCTGTAAATCCAATTCCAGGAATAATATCAGGAATTAGATCAACTGGCAATATAAAATACCCTAAAGCTCCCATAATAATGAGTTTACTACTACTCGGTGTATCTTGATCTATCATTGTGTAAAATAAAACAATGGCAAAGTAGGCCACTTTTAACCCCGCTTTTTTAGCATATCGAAAGATTTTAATCCAAAATTCTTTTTCTGTAAATTTTGATGAATATTTTGTTGCACTTTTTGATAAGCTTTTTAAAATTCCTTTGTAATTCATAATACTTAAAGTAGAGTGGCAAATACGCTATTATTAAACCATTGATAGCCCATTGTTTCAATTTCATCAATGATAAGTCCTTTATGATTTTCAACCGATTTCGGTTTCATCTTACCATCAATTTTAGAAATCTGAGTAGCAATATTACTTAAAGTAACAGGTCTTGAAGATCTTCTCAAATGTTTTTTTACAATTTCTTGAATAGTTTGTTGAATTTCACTTTTATCTTCAATTATTGTTTCTTGTCCTCCTTCAACAACATTTGTAGTCAAGCCAAAAAGTTCTACAATATTAAAATTTGTAGTGATTGTATCAGCGTCCCTAGCTAAACCACTCGTATAATTCTTTTGTATTTCAATTAATCCAAGTTGAATTAATTTCCTTTTTGCACGACTTACCACTGACAAGGAAACATTTAATTCGTCTGCAATAATACTATTAGGTTCAGAAAAAGAATTGTTGAGACAATAGTATTGTAAAATAATAGCTTCAGTAGTATTGAGTTTTCGCTCTCTAATTAAGTCAAAAATTACACTCATAATAGTTATTCTTTTGTGTTGTCAGATATGAATATAGTATAATATGACCTAAATAGAAATTTTTAATAAAATAAATTAAAATATTAGATAACCTTTAAAAGCCTTAATCTATACTAAGATTCATTAAAAACAATGTCTTAACCTAACCCTTCCTTGTCTAAGGAGTATATTAAGAAAACCGAAACTTAATTTTATTATACAAATAACTAAACAATCAAAAAATGAAATTCTTGAGATTTGAAACACTTTCTTTAATGTCTCTACTGGCATTGCTGATCGGCTGTAACCCTCAAGGTCCTCAAACAGCTGATGAATACGATGTAGTCATTACGAATGTACATCCTGACGCTGATTTCTCTAACAAGAAGACCTTTGGTATGCCATGGAAAGTAACACATGTCGGCGATACTACTGAAAATGAACTTACGGATATGGATCTTGTAATTCTAAACACTGTCAAAGAAGAAATGTTAAGAATGAATTACGAATTTATTCCTGAGACGGATTCAAGAAAGCCAGATGTAGTTGCACTTTGCTACTCTGTTACTACTACTACTGTTTATAGTTGGTGGAATTATTGGGGTGGATACCCTGGTTGGGGTTGGGGCCCAGGATGGGGTTATCCTTGGTATCCTTATCCAGTTCAAGGAGTTGCCGCTTATCAAAAAGGTACAATTATGGTTGAATTAGCAGATAATATTCCAGTTAATTTACCTGCAAACATTAGTGAAAGTGATAGTGTTGCCGTTCCAATTTTATGGGAAGGTGTTACTAACGGATTCACAACCACTTCTGTTGATGAACAAAGAAGAGCAGAGAAAAACATTATTCAAATGTTTGAACAATCACCTTACTTAAACCAATAATTACAAATCCATTATGAAAAAATTATTTTCGTTTTTGATCACACTTGTAATTATGTCAAGTGGGTCAGCATTCGCTCAAGAAAATATCGTGAGTCTTACATATAGTATGGCTACTCCTACAGGTAATACATCTGCCTTTACTTCCAATACAAGTTTTAGAGGTGCAGCCATTGATTATAGACACTTTATCAATACCAACATGAGTTTCGGTGTTTCATTTGGTTATCAAAGATTCTATGAAGACAAAGGCTATACAACCACATCTCTACCTGGTGGAAATGGTGATATTTCTGGGAATAATTACACTTATATTAATCAATTCCCAGTAATGGCAACTTACCATTACTATTTTGGTGAACAAGGCGGTGTTCGCCCTTACGTCGGAGCAGGTATTGGAGCTGCACATTATGAATATCAAGATCAATATGGATCTGTTGCTTTCGTAGATCAACAATGGCACTTCAATGTTGCACCAGAAGCAGGTATATTAATCCCGATGGGTAGAGCTACATACTTTACAAGTAATGTAAAATATAATTACGCAGCTGCAGCTGGAGGAGTTGACAGTCAACAATATTGGAGTTTTAACTTTGGTTTTGCATTCGATATGTAAAAGAAACTTATACTTTGGTAGAGTGTAATAAATGTGGAGGTTAGTGATTCATTTCGCTAGCCTTCTTTTTTTATCAAAAAAACGTCATATAAATCTAAAATTCAGCTAATTTCTTAAGTTTCATAAACTATTTTTAGACATACCTAAAAATAAAGTTATCTTTACAAAAGATTATACAAATGGATTTTAGGTCAATGGGTATTAAAAGTTGGATCGACAATATTTTATTAAATAAGGTTGATCAAAGCATCGTAGAAGAAGATATATTAAAATTGTTATTTAAGGCTCAAGAAGATGAAAAAGAATCAACTACTGAAAGTATTTGTGATGTGCTCTTATTTACAAATGAAAAAATTATTGATAGTATTAATCAATTGATTTCTGATCAAAAGATTAAAAAAGATAATAATGCAATAGTTCTTTTAGAATCAGGGAGATCATTTGCTTTAAAATTAATCAGAAGGCATCGTATTTATGAGAAATATCTTTCTGAAAAAACTGGATTCTCCAAAAATACTTGGCATAGTAAAGCAGAAAAAATGGAACATGCTCTCACGGATGAGGAAGTGGATAAAATGGCCAAAGAACTTGGTAATCCTCAATTTGATCCTCATGGAGATCCTATTCCAACAAAGGATGGTCAATTACCCAAGATAAAAGGTTTGAGTCTCTCAAAAATAAAACATAACTGTACTGTTAAAGTTTTACATATTGAAGATGAACCAAAAAATGTATATCAAGGTATTCTTACACAAGGTTTACATATTGGTTCTATCATGACTGTTAATTTGACTTCGTCAATTTATGCTACCGAAGGTCATGTTCTTCAATTTAGTCAAAGAGAATTAAAGAACATTACAGTTATCGTATTGGAAGAAGAAGAAGAAATACCACAAGGCATTGTTCGACTTACAAATTTGAAAATTGGTGAGAAAGCAATGATAACAGGTTTATCTTCTGAATGTAGAGGTATCAACAGACGCCGTTTACTTGATCTTGGTTTTGTGAAAGGGTCAGAAATTAAAATTAACATGGTGAGCCCTCTCTCCGATCCAACAGCTTATCTGATTCGTGAAACATTAATTGCTTTGCGTAAGGAGCAAACAGATATGATATTAATTAAAAAAGTAGAAGATAATGCAGAATAAATCTCATAGTGCATGTGACACTTGTGCAGTTAACCCAAACCGTAGTTTAAAACGTCTTGGAGTTGATATAGAGAATACAGACTACGTGATTGCATTAGCTGGAAATCCAAACACAGGAAAGAGTACTGTTTTTAATAATCTTACTGGATTAAAACAACATACAGGCAACTGGCCAGGTAAGACTGTAGGTCGTGCGGAAGGTGGATTTGAATATAGCGACAAAAGTTATAAAATCATTGATTTACCAGGTACGTATTCACTGATGTCTACTTCTGAAGATGAAGAAATAGCACGTAATTTTATTTTATTTGGAAAGCCTGACGTTACAATCATCGTTGTAGATGCAGGTAGATTAGAACGAAACTTAAATTTGGTCTTACAAATTCTTGAAATTACCGATAAAGCCGTTTTATGTTTAAATCTAATCGATGAAGCAAAAAGACATAATATTACAGTAGATGAGAGAACTTTATCGAAAGATTTAGGTATTCCTGTTGTTGCAACTTCTGCGATTCGAAATGTGGGTATTTCTGAACTTTTACAAACAGTTGATGATGTTGTCAAAGGTAAAATTAAATGTACTCCACATAGAATTAAAAATGTCCCTAAGGAAATAGATAAAAAAGTAGCTAAAATTCAAGCTTCCATTGAAAGTGTATATCCTGGATTACCCAATGCAAGATGGATAGCTTTTAGGCTATTAGACGGAGATGAAGATATTATTAAAGCGCTTGAAGAAGGTGAATTTATTAACAACAGATAATCATGGATAAACAGAAAGCAATACAAAACCTTCTGGATGAAGCAGCGGAAACAAGATGGGAAATTGGGCAAGAGTTTCATGATAAACTATCTGAAAGTATTTACCAAAATGCAGCCCACATTGCTGATAGAACAGTTATCAAAGAAGGTCAAAAAGAAAATTATTCATTCGATAGAGCAATTGATAGAATAGTTACTAGCCCTATTTGGGGATTCCCTATCATGTTTCTCGTATTATCAGTTGTATTATGGCTTACAATTGTTGGATCTAATTATCCTTCACAATTTTTGGCCTATCTACTATTAGATAATTGTTATGAATGGTTGAGAGCCTTAACAGTTGATGTAGGAGCCCCATGGTGGATTACAGGGTTCTTTGTAGATGGAATATTTTTATCATTAGCATGGGTAGTTTCGGTGATGTTACCTCCTATGGCAATATTTTTCCCATTATTCACCATTTTAGAAGATTTAGGTTACTTACCAAGAATTGCATTTAATCTTGATGCTCTTTTCAGAAAATCAGGAGCACATGGTAAACAGGCTTTAACAATGAGTATGGGATTTGGTTGTAATGCTGCAGGTGTTATTGCTACTAGAATTATTGATAGTCCTAGAGAGCGATTAATTGCTATTATAACGAACAACTTTTCTTTGTGTAATGGACGTTGGCCAACTCAAATACTATTGGGTACTATTTTCATTGGACAAATGGTACCAGATTCCTATAAAAGCTTGGTATCTACAGCAAGTGTGATCGGTGTTGCCTTATTAGGAATTGCATTAACTTTTACATCTTCTTGGGTATTATCAAAGACGGTATTAAAAGGTGAAGTTTCTTCTTTTACTTTAGAACTACCTCCTTACAGAAAACCAAGAATCTTACAAACAATTTATACCTCTCTAATTGATAGAACGCTAATTGTTCTTTGGAGAGCATGTTTGTTTGCTGCACCTGCAGGAGCAATTATATGGTTAGTCTCTAATATTTCCGTTGGTGATGCATCAATTGCGGCGCATCTTATTGACTTTTTAGATAATTTTGGATTAATCATTGGTTTAAATGGGGTAATTCTATTGGCTTATGTTCTTGCAATTCCAGCCAATGAGGTCGTTATTCCAACCATTTTAATGTTAACTGTTATGACCTCACCTATTACTGGTTTTGGATCTGGTGATGGAGTAATGTTTGAATTAGATTCTGTAAGTAATACACATGATGTTTTAGTTGCTGGGGGTTGGACATTGTTAACTGCGATAAACGTAATGTTATTTTCATTGATACATAATCCTTGTAGTACAACTATTTATACTATATATAAAGAAACAAATAGTGTGAGATGGACTACTTTAGCTTCTATAGGACCTGTCATCTTAGGTTTCATAGTTTGTTTTCTCGTCGCTCAAATCTATTATATGTTTTAAAAAAGGAATCAACAAAAAACGGATACAACATTTAAAATTGTATCCGTTTTTTACTTATAAAGCTAAAGATTAATACTCCTCTTCCTCTTCATCATCAATTCTTTTATCTGTCGTTTGATCATCTCTGCTGGCTTCAGCAATAGAATCTCTCATTGTTGTATCTGCCTGTAAATTCTTTAATTTGTAGTAATCCATAATACCTAAATTACCACTTCTAAAAGCTTCTGCAATTGCTAATGGCACTTCTGCTTCTGCTTCGATAACCTTTGCTCTTGATTGTTGTGTTTTAGCTTTCATTTCTTGTTCAATCGCAACAGCCATTGCTCTCCTTTCCTCTGCTTTTGCCTCTGCTACTTTTAAATCTGCATCCGCTTGATCAATTTGAAGTTTTGCTCCAATATTATCACCAACATCTACATCTGCAATATCAATAGATAAAATTTCAAAAGCAGTTCCTGAATCTAGTCCTTTCTCTAATACTAAACGAGAAATTTTATCTGGATTCTCCAATACTTCTTTATGTGATAAAGACGAACCGATAGAGGTTACAATACCCTCTCCAACTCTTGCTAAAATAGTTTCTTCACCAGCACCACCAACTAATTGAGCAATATTTGCACGAACAGTAACTCTAGCTTTTGCTACTAACTGAATACCGTCTTGTGCTACTGCTGAAACATTAGGCGTATTGATTACTTGAGGATTTACTGAGATTTGAACTGCTTCAAATACATCTCTACCCGCTAAGTCTACAGCTGCTGCTTGTTTAAATGATAATGGAATGTTTGCTTTGTCTGCTGAAATAAGTGCTTTAATTACTGAAGGTACATGCCCTCCAGCTAAGTAGTGCGTTTCTAAATCAGAAGTAGTAAGATTTAAGCCTGCTTTTGTTGCTGTAATTAATGAATTTACGATAACTTTTGGCGGAACTTTTCGAATTCTCATGGTTACAAGACTTATCAAACTTAGTCTTACACCAGAAAAAATAGCAGTAATCCACAAATTTACCGGAACAAAATACATTAATGTAAAGAAACCAATGATGCCAATTACTAGAATTGAAGCAAAGACCACTAAGTTGTCCATGAATTTGTATATAGTTTAATTTTAAAGATAAAATATCTAGTAATCAACTCATTAGAAATAAACAGTATTAAAAAATAAAGTTAAAAAATTAATCATTTCCTTGATTACTTAATGTTTATTGGAAATATAATACAAAAAAATGAGTGTTTTGATGTTTAATATCAACTTTTTCTTTCTAGAATATTTTGCATATTTGTGGATTGAACATTTTTATCGTAAAAAGTGAACTAAATAGATTTTATCAGATTTATACACTTCTTCCATCGAAGTTTTTTACGTGAAATGAATAATTTTTACTAACCAAAATTTAAAAAAGTGAATAAGGCAACTTCAACAGGACATCCTAAAGGACTGTATACTTTATTTGCCACAGAATTCTGGGAGCGTTTTAGCTACTACGGAATGCGTGGATTTTTTGTATTATACTTAATGAAAACATTAGCTGATGGTGGCTTCGGATTAGAAGAAACAGAAGCATATAGTATATACGGGATATTTACTTCATTAGTTTACTTAACTCCTATTATTGGAGGTATCTTAGCTGATAAATTGATTGGACAAAGAAAATCAATTTATATTGGTGCATTGTTAATGGCTTTAGGTCAATTTACAATGGCAGCCTCTGTAAAATATGGTTTAGCTGAGTTAATTGACAGTCGTCAAATGGCCTTATATTTAGGTCTAGGTTTATTAATTATTGGTAACGGCTTCTTTAAACCAAACATTTCAACAATGGTTGGTGGCTTATATAGTTCTGATGATCCAAATAAAGATGGTGGTTTTACCATTTTCTATATGGGTATTAACTTGGGTGCCTTTGTCACAAACCTTGTTGGTGGTTCATTAGCTGAAAAAGTAGGATGGGAATATGGATTTATAGCTGCTGGTGTAGGTATGGTGATTTCAACTATTTGGTTCTTCTTGAGAGAAACGTCTGTTATCAGTGGTGAAACAGGTGAAGCAGTTGGTTTACCTCCAAACGATGATGGGTCTACAAAATTTAAATTAGGGAAAAAAGATTGGATGAGCATTTTAGTATATGTAGTTATCTTAGCTATCAGTACTTTTGCCATTATCTTTGCTTTAATAAATGTACCTTCAGACATTATTAATATTATCGTTGCTATTATTGCTATTGGTGGTTTTGGTTACCTTGGTACAACTATTTTTAAGAATACTTCAGGTACAACACAATGGACTCGTGTTGCTGTAATATTTGCATTAGCAGTTTTTAATATTGTATTCTGGTCAGGTTTTGAACAAGCAGGTACATCATTCAATACTTTTGCAAATCAATATACTAACCGTGTTGTACTTGGATTTGAAGTTCCTGCATCTTGGTTCCAATCTATTAATGCAGTATTTATCATTTTATTAGCTCCAATTTTCACTATTATGTGGACAAAACTTACTGATGCTAATATGAATCCAAGAACACCAGTTAAATTTGCTTTATCATTAGTATTCTTAGGTATTGGTTTTGGTATTATGGCTATTGCTAATGATACTTATAAAGAGGCAAGTAGTATTGATTCAAATGCATTGATTTCTCCAATGTGGTTAGTTGCAGTGTATTTCTTCCATACAGTGGGCGAGTTATTCATGTCTCCTATTGGTTTATCAATGATTACTAAGCTATCTCCTCCTAAGATTGTATCAGTTATGATGGGTCTTTGGATGGCATCAATTGCTTTGGGTAATTTCTTAGCAGCATCGATGACTAAAATTTCTCAGAGTTTAGGTTATGATACATTTTATTTCATAACTGTTTATGCTTTTATTGCAGCAATTTTAGCGTTTGTTGTTTCACCATTCTTAAATAAGATGATGAAAGGTATTCACTAAAAAAGAATACTTATTAAATATAAAAAAGCCATTGAAATAAACTTTCAATGGCTTTTTTAGTGAATCAGAATTCTTATTGCTTAGCTAATTCAAATTTATGATCTGATTCTTCATCAATGGTTACTTGATGTTTTTGAGTAGGCATTCTACGGTTGACTTGTATTTTATTTTGAATAGAATAAATTTCATAATCTCCAGGTTTCAAATTAAATTTTAAGGCATCTGCTGCTCCTTTTTTATTTAGATAACCAACAAGATCAAAATCATTCGTTTTTTCATTTTTCACAAATAAATAATAGCCTTGTTTCTCTACCTTCTTTTCATAGGAATAAAATGACATATTACCTACCTCATTATCATCATGTTCATGTAATGCTTTAATACTTTTATGCTCTTCGTGTTTAAAGATTACAGTATGGCTATATGCGATAAACACTTCTGTTACATTAGAATTTATATCTAAAAGTACTTTCTGAAATTCTCCTTTTCCTTTTTTGATTTTACCAACATTTGATACTAGTTGATGGTAATCAGAATTTTCGTAAAATACTTCCACAATTTCTCCTTCTTCCACTAAGACTTTAGCGTCAATTACTTCTTCAGTATGGTCACTTTGAAACGCATTTTCAGCAGGTAATATTACCCACACATTATGCCATCCTTCTTGTGGGGAAGGAAGCTCGTGAACATTATTCTTATAGTATTTTTTTAATTCCTTTGCTGTTGTAAATGTTTGTGCTGAAACACAAAAAGTAGTCAAAAAGAAAAGGGTAATGAAAGAAGTTATTTTCAAAATATTCATAAAGCAAGTGAAATAGTGATCTAAGTAATCTAAACAAACGTTAATAATACAGTTAGGTTTCGGAAATCAAAAATATCTATGTAAGAAAATAATAAAAATATATAAATTATATTACCCATTCTAATGCGTCATTATATGACAATGTTCCTTCTTTTACTTCTAATGGTGAGGGGAAATTATTTTTATATAATTGTCCTGTGCCTAATCCATGAGGCTTATCAATAATGTAATTAGCTGTAAATTGTGCAATAGCATTTAAACCTACATTTGATTCTAAGGCAGATGTCATCCACCATGGTATATCTAGCTTTTCTGCATTATTAATCCACTCTTCACATTGTTGAAGGCCGCCTACTAGTGCGGGTTTAAGAATTATATATTGTGGTTGAATAGTTTCTAATAAAAAAGCTTTCTTGTGAGGATCTACACCTATTAATTCTTCATCCAAAGCAATTGGAATTGGTGTATTTGAGCAAAGTTCACTCATTTCATTCCATTGTCCTGCCCATATAGGTTGTTCAATAGAATGTAAGTGATATTCAGACAATCTTTTTAATTTTTCTAATGCATTTTCAGGTTTAAAGGCACCATTTGCATCTACTCGTAATGTAATTTCCTCTGGAGAATATTCACTGCGTATGTACTTTAATAGATCTAACTCATCTTGAAAATTTAGAGCTCCAACCTTAATTTTTATACAATCAAACCCTGCCTTTAATTTTTTATCAATTTGTTCTTTCATAAAAGACTTATCTCCCATCCAAACTAATCCATTGATTGGAATTTGTTGTCCTTTATAGAAATCATTCGCATAAATTAATTTTTTTCCTCCATTTTTTAAATCCAAAAGAGCTGTTTCTAAAGCAAAATATATACTTGGGTAAATGGTTTTATCAACGTAGTCATCTAAGTTTTCAATATCCGTCAACCCCTTAGAACATGCTGCTAAAATTTTTGATAATCTTGATTCATAATCGTCAAAATCATCAATACTTAATCCTTTTAGATAATTACACTCTCCCCATCCTATGATGTGAGGTGCTGATGGATTAAAAACTTTAATTAAAAAACAATCCTTCTTTGAGATCGCTCCTCTTGATGTTTTAGCAGGAAAATTAAAAATTAACTCCCGCTTTACATACTCATACTTCAGCATATTATTTATAATACATTTTCAGATTCAGAAATCTTAAAATCATCTCCTAATCTTAGCGAAGATAATTTATTAATTAACTCAGCATCTGAATAAACGCCATCTTTATAATTTGAAACTTTACCGATAATATGATCATTTTGGAAAATGATAGATTCTGCCATCATTGCAATTCGACGAGTTTCAGGATTACGTCTTCTTATTTTATGAATAAATGCGTCTCGATTTCCCATTAATAGTTTTTCAACATTATCATCATTGATATATGTCGAATATCTTTTGCTGAAAATTTTGTCTATTACTGTTTGATCATTAAAGTTTTCAAATTGAAAAACAATATTTCCTTTAGCAGAATCATTAAATAGGATATCCGCCTTAGTTTCATCTAGCTCTAATAAAGCTGTTTTTCCTCTTAAACTTTTTTTAGATTCGAAATTTAAAGCAACAAGGCGTTCAGTTGAACCAATATTATCGGGTAAAGCACCTAATATCCTTCCGAAAGAATTATACATTTCGATAGATTCATCTTCACCTATTTTTTTCGCAAAACCTTTTAAAAGATTGATATCATTTCGAGAAGACTGAATTAATGCAATGATAAGCCCTGAAGCACTTTCTTGAACTACGTAACTTCTCAATTCTCTAGGATTGATTGTAACGGTATAGCCTTTCATTTCCCAATTATTTTGACTCTCAAAAACTTCCATTTTTTTAACGTTATACCTTTTTGAGTTCAAAATCTTATCTGCAATTGACTCAGCAACTGAATCCCCAAGCTTATGTTTTTCTTTTAGTTTCAAAAGGTGAACAACGACTTCGTCTTTATACAAAGGATCAAAGTAACGTGCTTCTACTATTTCCTCTACATTCTTTTGAAATAGTCTAATTGATAGTCCTCTCGGTAAATCAAATTTTATGTCTTTGCTAATCCTATTGGATCTATGATTAATGTCTTGATAATAATGTAGCGACTTTAGTTCTTTTAAACTATGACTATTCGAAAATGGTAACTGAGCAACAAGGTCCAAACTTGGCCATGTTACGGGATAATTTTCAATCTCATCGTTATCGATAGGGAAAAGTTCTTTATTGATCTTATTGTAATTTTGAATTTCAAGACCAGTTAATCTGTAATCATCTTCAATATTCATTTTTACAGATAGGATATCTTCAAGCGATTTTTCACAACCAATCATAATTTGATACCATTTCCCATTTTCATTAGAAGTCTGAGAAATAATATAAGGACTTAGTCCTAATTCTTCTATTCGATCAAAAGTTCGCTCAGCATCATCATACTCACGAAAGGATGCTATTTTAATTGAAAAAGGCTTTTCCTCATCGAATTGTTCAACACCACATGAATTTCCTAAAAATAAAATTGATAGTAAAAACAGAAGTTGTAAATAATTAAACCTAAAAATCATTTGTTCTGAATCTAATTTAGATAGTATATATACACGTTTGTAAATTTATAATTTTTCGTGAATTTTTTATGTGTTCATCACGCTTATATTTAATTCTCAATGGTAATTTTTAGAATTTGGTCACCATATTCAAGAGTATTCATAATATCCAATCCTTGTGTTACTTCAGCAAAAATTGTATATCTACCATCAAGGTGATGTGTAGCCACCTCTGTCATAAAGAACTGACAAGATTCTGTATCTTTTCCAGCGGAAGCAATACCTAGTGAACCCGTCTTATATTTTAAATATGAAAATTCTGAAGGTATAGTTGTATCTAAACCTCCAAAACCATCTCCTCTTGGATCTCCACCTTGAACTACAAAATTAGGTACTACTCTATGAAAATATAAAGAATCATAGAATCCTTTTTTAGAAAGTTCCACAAACATAGCAACTGTTGCTGGAGCCTCTTCTACTTTTAATTGTATATCAATATCACCTTTAACTGTACTAATAGTTGCCTTATGGTTTTGTTTGATATCTCCAATAGCTTCCCAATTTACACCTACATTATTTTTAGGAATAGTATTCCCATCGTATGTATAACCTTGTAAATATGCTATCGTTTTTTCTAATTCAATATATGCTTCAACTTGCAACGGAAGTGAAAGTTCTTTTTTTGTTTTCTCCATCAGAGAAACTGGAGGAAAATACTCTTTTAATTTAGAATTCGATTCAGATTGCATAAAAAGACAAGCAGTATATACTTGGCCAACATCTTTAGATTCAACTGCATTGGTTAAAATAGCTTGTAAGTTTTCTTTACTTTCTTTTTTTAGGTGACGTTTATTCTCATAATTACCTGTCAACAATTCAAGAGTTTTTGTTTTTAATGGAATACTCTGATTATTTTTCCATTCGTGATACACTAAATCTTCTACCAAGTAAGATTCATTTAATGCTTCCAATAAAAGGCATTTTTCATACACTGAAGTACTGTTTTTATATAGCCCTAATGTATAATTATACACATCAGGTTGTTTTTTTCTTTCTTCTATTACTGCTTTTAGGGCAATAGCTCTAGTATTTTTATTCTTAATCTTTTGAGCAATAGTATAAACATCACCAGAACTCTTCCATCCTAATTTACCATAAATGACTTTAGCAGCACTCGATGAAACTCTTGGATTTGGGTGCTTTAAAAAAGAAATTGTTTTTTGAATTACACCCTTATATTTTACTTTTTCAGTTGCTAGAATAGCATTAGTGAGTACTTTAGGAGATTTTTCATTTTCTAGAATTTTCTTTAAAGCCGTTGCACTACCATTTCCTTTAGAGAAAACCCCAATAGCGTATGTAAAATTAGCTCTTACATCTTCAGAAGAATCTCTTCTTGCATGATCAAAGATATTTGAATTAAACGTTTCAACCATATCTTTTGAATCCATTCGCATAAAATAAGCACTACAATATTCTCTAGTTTCCGGGTCTTTAGTGGATGTAAAAATTCGCATTACCTGTTCTGCAGCATCATACGATTGCATGCCTTTTATAGTTAAAGCTCTGTATAAACCTTTAACAATACCTTTTTTTACTTTTTCGTCATCCGTATTAAAATGCGCCATGACAATAACCGCTCTTTCATTGGCACATTTCCCTAAAGTTTCAAATAGAATTTCTAAAACTTCTGATTTCTCCTCTGAATTAACAATGTGTTCAATGATTAAATCATTAAGTACAGGGCTTCCAATTTGTCCTAATGCAAAATCAGCAGCTCTCTTTATATCAGCAGGGTAATCTCCTTGTAAAATTGTTTTGCAAGTTTCAATAGCAATTGTATCTTGGACCGACCCTAAAGCAACTAGAATTTCTTTTTGGTAATTCGGAGAACTTTTCTCCAATAATTTTATCAAAGCTTCTGCATTTCTATCGTCCCTAAGGTCATATATCTCTCTAATTTGCTGATCTTTAAATTTATTAGCAAAGTGAATTATTTTTTCTTCTTTAAGGTTCTCATTTTGTGTACAACTAAATAAAGTTGCTATTAGTATATGGAAGATGAAAAGTAATTTATGCTTTGACATATATATTGATTAAAGTTAAAACAGATTAAAGAAACCAAAATAAAGTCTGATATCAAAATAAGATTTATATGAGAGCTGTAGATATCATTATAAAAAAAAGAGATGGAATAAAATTGTCGGATGAGGAATTACAATTCTTCTTGACAAGTTACTTAGAAGGTAAAACTACGGATTATCAAATGTCAGCTTTTTTAATGGCTGTATATTTGAATGGGTTGACAGATGACGAATTAAAGACCTTGACGCAAACTATGAGGGATTCTGGTCATCTGATTGAATTGAAAGGTGTTTCTAGATTCCTTATTGACAAGCATAGTACCGGTGGTGTTGGCGACAAAACATCCATTGCCCTTGCTCCATTGTTAGCTACGTTCGGAATTGGAACTGCAAAAATGTCTGGCAAAGGCTTAGGGCACACAGGTGGCACGTTGGATAAATTTGATTCTATTCCAGGTTTTAAATTCCCTGCCTCAGAAGAGGAAATGGTCAAAAGTATTGAACATACTGGTGTAGGAATCATGGGACAAACGGATAATATTGTTCCATTGGATAAAAAATTATATGCTCTACGTGATGTAACTGGAACTGTAAGTAGTTTCCCATTAATTGCATCAAGTATCATGAGTAAGAAGCTTGCTGTAAGAAGTGATGGTATTATATTAGACGTAAAAGTTGGAGATGGTGCATTCATGAAGACTTTAGAGGATGCTCAAACATTAGCCAATATCATGAAAAACATTGGTGATTTATTTGGCAGAACGGTTAAAGTTGTCCTTAGTGGTATGGAACAACCATTGGGTAATGCCGTAGGTAACGGTCTAGAGATCTATGAAGCAATTCAATCATTAAAAGGTGAAGGGCCAAAAGATTTTGAAGAATTAATAGCTACTATTACAGGATTAGCTCTTTTCCAAAAGGGAGATGTAGTTGATGTTGAAGAAGGAATACAGTTAGCTATGAAAAAGATTCAGTCTGGTGAAGCTGTAAAAGTCTTACGTGATTTTGTGGAAGATTGTGGTGGTGATCCATCGTATATTGAAAATCCAGATAAATTCCTTTCAGCGCCTTTCCGTTTAGATCTAAAGGCAACAAAAGCAGGATTTGTACAATCACTAGCGGCTGAAAAGGTAGGTATTTCTGCAATGATGTTAGGTGCTGGTAGAGAAACGAAAGAGGATACAATTGATCATGCAGTGGGACTTGTATTGAATAAAAAAGTAGGTGATGAAGTTTTTGAAGGTGATACTTTAGCAACTCTATATTACAGAGAAGATAATGAGAAGTTCAAAGAAGCTACTCAATTGCTAGAAAGTGCTTTTGTTATTACCAATAAGAAAATTGAAATACCTAAAGTTATTTTAGATATACAATAATAAATTGTGCTTACAACGTCTGTTATTGGACTATATTTATTAACGTTCTTAATAATTATAAAAGGGGTTCAATAATTAAGATTTCTACACATATAATTTAACCATAATCATTAATTTGCAACTTATAATTGCATATAAACAAAAATAAAATTCTTATGAGTATTGCAAAATACATCGACCACACTCTTTTAGCAGCAAATGCTACTGAATCTCAAATTGTTCAACTATGTAATGAAGCAAAAGAGCATAATTTCTTCTCTTGTTGTGTTAATTCAGGCTATGTTCCTCTAGTGAAGAAAGAATTAGAAGGTTCTGATGTTGCAGTCTGCTCTGTAGTCGGTTTTCCATTAGGTCAAATGGATACTGCTTCTAAAATTTTTGAAACTAAATCAGCAATTGAAAATGGTGCTGATGAAATCGATATGGTCATCAACACTGGTAAAATGATCGACGGTGATTATGATTACGTTCAAAATGAAATCGCTGAACTTAAAAAAGTTTGTGGCGATAGAGTTCTTAAAGTAATCTTAGAAACTTGTTACTTAACAAAAGAGCAAATCAAAAAAGCATCTGAGTTATCCGTAAATGCTAATGCTGATTTCGTTAAAACATCTACTGGTTTTGGTACTGGCGGAGCAACTTTTGAGGATATTCAAATCATGAAAGATGCTGTGGCTGGAAAAGCTCAATTAAAAGCGAGTGGCGGTGTTCGTGATTTCGAAACAGCGAAAAAATATATTGATATGGGTGTTACTCGTTTGGGTACATCTAGTGGAATCAAATTAGTACAAGGTGGCGTTGCTGATGAAGGAAGCTACTAAAATCAAATAAAGATTATGATTAAAAGAGTTACCTTAATCGTATTGGACAGTGTTGGGATTGGCTTCAGTGCTGATGCTGATGAATACGGTGATAGAGGAGCAAATACTTTAGGTCACATTGCTGATAGTGCTGGTTTAGATATTCCAAACATGCATGAGATGGGCTTAGGTAATATCGCTCCATTATATGGTCTTCCTCCAATGGGTACAACTTCTGCGGCTTATGGTAAAGCAAAAGAAATCTCTAAAGGAAAAGATACTACAACTGGTCACTGGGAAATTGCAGGTCAAATATTAGCCGAGCCATTTCCTACTTATCCGAATGGATTCCCGCAAGACATCATGGATGCTTTTGAGAAAGCGACAGGAAAAGGTACAATTGGTAATAAAGTTGCTTCAGGTACAGCTATCATCAATGAATTAGGTGATGAACATGTTGCGACAGGTAAATTGATCATTTATACATCTGCGGATTCTGTTTTTCAAATTGCCGCACATGAAGATGTAGTACCTTTAGAGGATTTATATAAATACTGTAAGATTGCACGTGAGCAATTGAATGTAGGTAGAGTCATTGCTCGTCCATTTGTTGGAAGTAATGGTGATTACCAACGTACTTCCAATCGTCATGATTACTCATTAGAGCCTAGTGACAATATGTTGTCTAGAATCAAGGAGGCTGGAAAGGATAGTATTGGTGTTGGTAAAATCTTTGATATTTATGCTGGTAAAGGTTTTACAGAGCATACCTATACAAAAAGCAATGCCGAAGGAATTGATAAAACTATCGAATTCCTCAAGCAAGACAACGAAGGTTTAATCTTTACAAACCTTGTTGACTTTGATATGCTTTATGGTCATAGACGTGATCTTATCGGGTACAGAGATGCCTTAGAGTATTTTGATCAACGATTACCAGAAATTACTGCAGCTATGGGTGATGATGATTTATTAATCATTACTGCTGATCATGGTAATGACCCTATCTTTAAAGGGACTGATCATACAAGAGAACATATTCCAATTTTGGTATACGGTAAAAGAGTGAAGCCTGTTAATATTGGCTTCAGATCTACTTTTGCTGATATCGGAACTACGATTGAGGATGTTCTTTTAGGAAAAACTACAGCAACAGGTAGTTTTGCTTCAATGATTTTATAAAAATTAAAAATAGAAATATAATGAGTATTCATATTGGTGCTAAGCCAGGAGATATCGCTGATGTAGTATTAATGCCAGGTGATCCACTTCGTGCGAAATATATTGCTGAAAATTACCTTGAGAATCCTGTTCAATACAATAACGTTCGTGGAATGTTAGGTTATACAGGAACATATAAAGGACATAAAATTTCCGTTCAAGGTTCAGGTATGGGTATCCCTTCTATTGGTATTTATGCTCACGAATTAGTTACAGAATTTGGTGTTCGTAAGTTAATTCGAGTAGGTAGCTGTGGTGCTATGCAGCCGCATATTAAACCAAGAGACTTAATATTTGCAATGTCAGCGTCTACAGACTCCTCTTTTAATCAAAATCGTTTTGGTGGTAAAGACTACTCTCCTGCTGCTGATTTTGAAATGATCGCTAAAGCGAATGAAGTAGCTAAAGCAAAAGGTATTACGCCATATAACGGTAATGTACTTTCTTCAGATACATTCTATGGGGATGATGCAGATGAGTGGAAAAAATGGGCAAAATATGGTGTTTTAGCTGTTGAAATGGAAACAACTGCGCTTTACACTATAGCTGCTCAATTCAATGCTCATGCATTAACTATCTTAACAGTAAGTGACTCTTTAGTAACAGGTGAAGAACTTAGTGCTGAAGACCGTCAGAATACTTTTACTGATATGATGGAAATCGCATTAGAAACCGCAATTGACGGAAAGTAATCTTACTTTTCTTTTCAATAAACAAAGGTCAGTGGAGTTCATCTTCACTGACCTTTTTAATATTACCCCTCTTGTAATTGATTCATCTGTTCATCTAATGGAACATTTCTATTCCCTTCTTTATCAGGAATATGTGACATGGCATATTCGCTTAAAGAAGTGATGGTAAGACTTGGATTCACTCCAAGATTACAAGGTATAATGGAACCATCTAAAATATACATATTTGGATAGTTATGTACTTCAAATTTATTATTCACCACTCCTTCTTCAGCATCCACTCCCATTTTACAACCACCTAAGATATGAGCAGTCATAGGTGTATTTAATAGTATCTCAGAACCTGCATTTAGAGGGACACCATTCACTTTCTTAGCAAACTTATGTAACACTTTTTGTCCTATATCAATGTAAGCAGGTACTGCAAAACTATTTTTGGGGTCAAATTTTAATTTCCCACCAAATAAACCCTTACTCCATTGCATTGTCATACTTTCCTCCAACGATTGCATTACCAGTAGAATAATTGAATTTCTTCCCCAATTATGAAAAGAGAAGGTCGTTCTTAAAAACTGTATAGGATGTGTAATGATATTCCCTAATAATTTTGCAAATCTAACTCCTGTCCTAGCTGGACCTGTCGCTAAAGATGACATTCTACCCATGGCACCAGATTTATCATTGTACTTCACGACTTCTATATGCGTATTGTCATCTGGATTAAAATAAGAACTAATGGCTAAACCATGATTTAATTTTCGATCAGCATTAGAGATGCCGCATAACATTTCTGAATTTGTTCTAATACTAAAACCTAGAAATTTAGAAAGCTGACTTAATCGCCCCGTCTCAAACTTTTCTTTTAATAAAAGTTTCATTGTACCGATTACACCGGCACTCACTACAATGCCTTTAGCATTTAATGTTCTTTTATTTTTTAAAAATAAAGATGTGCTATTTTCAATATGTAATGTATAGCCTTCATCTGTTTTTTCGATACCATTTACTTTTGTCTCAGGTAATATTTCAGCACCAAATTTCTCCGCAAAATAAAGATAGTTCTTCTCTAACGTATTTTTTGAATTATGTTGACATCCTAACATACATGCAGAACACTTTTTACAAGCATTCCTTTTCGGCCCTAGACCATTAAAATAAGGATCAACATCATCTTCTCCTTCATAATATACTCCAACATTTACACCACCAAATGATTCCTTTTTTCCCATTTCATTTGCGATCTCTTCTAAGATATGATCCTCTTCTTGCATATCTGTAAAAGGAATTGTTCCTAGCATAAAACGGGCTTTATCATAAAATGGCTTTAATGTAGCTTTCCAGTCATTATTTAGATGACTCCATGCCTTATTTTCGAAGAAATGATCTTGAGGATACATATGTGTGTTTCCGTAAACATTACTTCCTCCTCCAACACCCACTCCACCTAAAATGAACACTTCTTTGAAAAAAGTAAGATTTTGGGGCCCAAAACACTTCAAAAGTGGAGCCCATAAAAATTTACGAATATTCCAGTCTGTTTTTGGTAAGTCTTTTTCCTTTAATCTCTTTCCTTTTTCAATCACCAAAACACTATACCCTTTTTCGGCCAAACGCATAGCGGATACACTGCCTCCAAATCCAGAGCCAATTACGATATAGTCATATTGTTTATTGTTCATAATGTTGTTTCAAGGTGTTAGTAGAAATTTCTTTTAATCTTAATATAATTGAATGAGTGTTCATTTCACATTTAAATATATTTAATTTTAACTTGAAAATGAAGTTTTTGTTCTGCAAAGAATCAAATTGTATTATTTTATTACTTTTGCATCATGCATCTATCACTTAACGACATACTTCTATATCTTTCTATCCCTTTAATAAGTGGTTTTGTTGGATGGTTCACCAATTGGGCTGCCATTAAAATGATGTTTTATCCAATTCATTTTAAAGGTATTAAACCTTTTGGTTGGCAAGGTATTATCCCTGCCAAATCCACTAAGATTGCTTCAAAATCTGTAGACCTTCTTACAGCAAAACTGATCAAAATTGAAGAACAGTTTGCCATGCTGGATCCTGACATCGTTAACTCAGAAATGAAAGATAGTATCAATGCCGTTTCCAAAAAAACAGTGGATTTGGTGATGCAATCAGAAATGCCTTTTTTTTGGGAAAATGCTCCAGAAACACTTAAGTCTAGCATTTATGAAAATATAGAAAACCGCATTCCGAATGCTACTGAAAAAGTTTTGATTGATATGGGGGCTAATATTCGCGACATGTTAGACCTTAAAAAACTAACACTAGATACAGTCGCAACTCATCCCGCGCTATTGAATGAAATTTTTATGAAATGTGGTAAAGATGAATTTAAATTTATAGAGCGATCTGGTTTATATTTTGGTTTTCTTTTTGGCTTAATTCAAATGATTGTCGCCTATTTTTATAACCCTTGGTGGATATTACCTCTATTTGGTTTATTAGTAGGATATGCGACAAATTGGCTTGCTTTAAAACTAATTTTTGAACCCAAAGAACCTATCTATCTTCTTGGGATGAAATTTCAAGGTTTATTTTTACAACGTCAAGAAACAGTTGCTGAAGAATATGCGTCTTTGATTACTACTGAAATTCTTACTACAGAGCGTTTGTTTAGATATGCATTACAAAATACTGGAAAAAGCATTCTATCGAAGATATTTCAAAATAGAATCGGTGAAGTAGTCGATGAGGCCTATGATGAGGTAAAAGACCTAGTCAGTAATTTTACAACAGATACAATCGTTCAGAAACATTTAAGCATCATAAAAAATATAGCTCATTTTACTTTTATGGCTGAATTTCACATCTGTTTAAGAGATGCATTTCCTTATGCCGATAAAGTTTTTGACTTAAAAAATAATATCCAAAAAAAGATTGAAGAACTTCCTTATGAAGACTTTGAAGCTCTTCTTCGTCCTGCCTTCCAAGAAGATGAGTGGATCCTTATTGTCGTTGGTGCAATATTAGGTGGTGCTGCTGGTTTTGCTCAATATGCACTTCTCTTTCAGTAAGTTACAAACGTTAAAGTATTTAACACAGTTCTAACGTTTGCAAACGAAGTAAAGGATTACTATTTATATTTTGCACCTTTGTTTTTAAATGTATAGAATGACTATGAAGACATTACAAACGTTTATTACAAGTGCCTTACTTTTAGTATCATTGATGACACAAGCACAATGTGTGACTGGTGACTGTGAAAATGGTAAAGGAAAGAAAGTATATAAAAATCAGGATTCGTACGAAGGAGACTTTATTAATGGTTATCCAATGGGTAAAGGTGTATTTATCTTTGGAGAAAATATCTACGAAGGTGACTTTATTTATGGTAACATGGAAGGTAAAGGTAAACTTACATGGGCTGATGGTTCTATATATTATGGTGATTTCAAATCTAACTTGTTAGAAGGACAAGGCGTAATGCTTTGGGCCAATGGTAATCGATATGAAGGGCAATTTATCAATGATAATATGGAAGGTCCCGGTCAAATTGATTATGCTAATGGAGATCATTACCTAGGAACTTTCTATCACGGTCTTCCTGAGGGAAAAGGTGTTTATACTTATAAGAATAAAGACATTTACACTGGAAACTTCAAAAAGGGAAAGAAAAAAGGAAAAGGAAAAATCAATTATGCCAATGGGGATGTTTTTGAGGGCAACTTTAAAAAAGATCTCAAAAATGGAAAAGGCCAATTGATTACAAAAGATAAAATCATTGATGGATATTGGGTCAATGGAGAGTTAAATAAAGTTTTTGATGAAAAAGAAAACAAAACCAAAATCTCCGAATCTCAACATTCGTTATAATGGAAAAGGGATAGTTTAAATGCTATCCCTTTTTTATTACCTAAGATGCCATTCCGTTTTATACCAGTTTGGATCATCTTCAATACTAAAATCAAATTCACGGTCATTTCGGTTGTGTGCAATTACTCTTTGTAAAAAATCATGCACCTCTTCTGGGTCGTTAACTCTCCAGATTATCTCTCGTGTTTTATTCCAAGTAACTCTTCCTAAAAAGACAGCATTTGGTCGTCTTTTGTAAGGACCTTTTATATTTCTATCTAAAAAATCACAGAATTCATTGATGACTTTTACTTCGTCTTTAGTAGGAAGGTCTTTATCATTACAATCCTCCAAGTAAATTGTTAATGAACAATGCCAACTAAAAACATCTCTTGGTTCAAACCCTCTGAGATTTTTATTGATCATTGCAACGCCTATTCTCTCGTTTTGATTAAAATTAAAAACGTTATAATCTTCTTCGGGAATTGTAAATAAATATCCTGTTATCATAAAAAATTAGCTTAAATGATTTGTTTGCTATGTTAAAGAATAAGGTTTAGCTGTAAATATCCAATAAGTTAATAAATTTCCTTTCCCCAAGCTATTACTTGAACACCTTTTGAATAATGGACTTTTACAGGTGTATTGTTTAATAGAGATGAAAATCGTTTGTAATCTACTTCTAGAGTATTAATATTAAGTTGTTGGACAGGCCATTCCAAATGATGAATTTCAAATGCATTAATTCCATTTTTCCCATTTTGAAATAAAACATAACGCTCCGTTAACCAAAGATCTAAAGGAGTCTTGTTGAATACCTTCTCACCAATTTCAAAATCAATAGTAAAGCGATCAGAAAAATTATCATTTTTAGATTCATGACATTGGCTTTTTTGTTTCATTTTAGAATAACGATAAGGTAATTCTGACATCGCTTTTGCCAACTTACAAGAAAGCCACTTTCCTCCTTCTATACTTAAAAAGTAAACACCTGTTTTTCCTTTATACTTAACGTAAGTTCTAATATTGATTTCACCGAAATTAGAAATAGGAGGAAATGCAGGTAATAATCTAGGTCGTATTTTTTCCATTTTAAAAGACACCAAAGACACATACGCTTTATGCTCAAATAAGTCTATTTCTAGTTCTTTTGGAACGAATTTTCTTAATTCAGACACCTCTACTTCCCAATGTAAAAAGACGGCCTTATTCCATTCCTGATAATACTGCCATTTTTTATTTGATAAATCCCAAGGCCGATGATGAGTATGTTGTAAAAGTTTGTTTGTTGTCATCATTAAAATAATTCTTTAGGATGTGGGGTAAATTCAAAATTGGTATCTTAATTATCACTATTAAATGTTGATAATGGTGCACTTATATATGGTGTATAATTAGAAACAATCACTGAAATTGTATCTTGATTATTATAAGTTACTAATTTGTTCATTTCTTTTCTATATACCTTACTTTCATAAGTAAATTCATAAAACTCTAAATCAACCCCTTCTTTAGTTTCCACATTTACAATAGCTTGAACAATTTGATGATTATCATCTAGAATCATTACATTAATGTTTGATGTAATATAGTTAAAGGTAGATGAAAGAATAATGACCATAAAAAATGTGGGCATCATTCTTATTTCCTTAAGGACTTTCTTGTACTTCTTTGGATATTTTAGTGTTTCATGAAGACCCATTTCTATAATAGTAAAAAAGAGAAACATCATGAAATGAATACAAAATTTTAAAATTTTTGAAACAAGATATATGTCATAAAAAAATGTATAAGTTAAGTAGTATAAGATGAAGAAGAATGAAAGTATTACACCATAAATTATACTATATAAAATGATGTTTAATTTGGTCTCTAAATTCAATTAACTATTAATTTGTTTGTTTATAATCTAGTATCATTTTTTGAACACTTTGATGCTCACGTTGAGTTGCTTTTTTAAAATCTGAAGCTACATTATATTTTCCATCTTTAATGCCTGTATATATTCCTGCAATTACTTCTCCTAAAAAGTCTCCTAATACAGCTTGCCTTTCTTTAGTATAATCTTCTACAGATACATTATGAAAAGATAAATTAGTACCATACACCTCATTAATTCGATTAGCTAATTGTTGCTGCGTAATCGTTTCTCCTCCTAGATTATAAGTACTCGTATTATGATGCTCTTCTATTAGCATTTTAGCATAAGCAAACCCCAGTTCACCTCTGCTTGTATATATACATTTCCCATCAGCAGCACAATTTCGGATTTCACCTTCATTTTTATAAGTTTCTAAATAATCGAGATCAGGTTCGATATAAATTCCATTTCGACCAATTACCCAATCCATACCAGAATCCTTCACATCTTGTTCTGTTTGTCTATTACTTTGAACAATCGGACTAAATGCATTTCCTTCTTTAGCTCCAATGATACTGGTATAAACAATTTTCTTGACCCCATTTTCTTTTGCTGCATTGATAACATTTCTATGTTGAGGAATTCTTTTCTGAGGTTCATCCATTCCAGAAATCAAGAGTACTTTATCAATACCTTTCAAAGTCGTTTTGTACTCTTCAAAATTGTTGTAATCTCCTTTTCGAACTTCAATGCCAAGATGTTTAGCATTTTCAGGAGTACGAACAATCCCTATAACATTTTCAGCTCCAATTTCTTTTATTAGAGCATTGACAATAGCAGTTCCTAACTTTCCAGATGCAGCAGTTACAGCAATTTTCATAAGTATCAGAGATTAAAGTTTTTTTTCTTTCAATATACTATATTACTACTTTATTCTCTACCCTTCAACTCTGAAATTCTCATTGGCATTTTATCAATCTGATTGAATAAGATTTCTGGTAAAAGAACCTCTGTTTGTTTTCTTTTTATACCTCCATCTAAACCCAATAAAATAACTTGAAAATTGGCATCCTGATCAACGATACTTTTTAATTCATTATCCAATGGTTTCCACTTTTCTATAGAATTTGTATTGTAATCGATAATTTGGTAATTATCATCTATGATATGTATTAGAATAATTTTCCGATCTATCAATTCTTCTTTTTCACCAGAAAGAAGAACATTTTGTTTCATATAAACCTCATTTTCCAATGAAGATGATAGAAGGATAACTAATCGATTTTTCCATTTATAACTTTCTAATAATTGCATTGGTGAATAGAAAAATAGAAGGAGTAATAGGTATTTCATTTCCGCTTTTTTTAATACAAAATTAGAACAGTTGAATTAAAACTTTGTTTAAAAAAATAAGAGAATGAAACATTAGATTTCATCCTCTTATTTTACTATACATACTAGTTGAATTGGATTCAATCGTAAAATCAAAAGATAGAGGATTAATACAATCATTTTTGACAGCCTTACTATCCTCAAAGTTTTCAAAGGTTGTATCCGAGGAAACACTACTCGTATTTAAATCAAAATCTGTAATGATGGTTTCCATAGTGAGATCATCTTTCGCTAGACAATTGAAGTATTTTGCTTGTGCAATATGTTTTATGGTCTCCTTCTTTTTATTAAAATAATATTGATATTGAATTTCAGTATCTCCACTTTCATCATTAAATAATTCAATAGCAAAATGTGTATTTCCTCTATAATTCCAGAAAATATAAAGATGATCATAGTTCGGAACATCTTCTTTTTTGGTATAACGAGTAAAAGTGCTATCTAAATATGTTTTAGCAAAATACTCCACTTTTCCTTCCTTCAATTCAATTAAAGAATCAATTTTTTCTATCGATCGCTGATTAAGAATAGTATTCCCAAAGTTAAGATCAATAAGTTTAGGTGCTGTTGTTATTACCACTGTATCCTTCTCTACAATTGATGGAGTTTCTCCCTTACTATTTTGATCTAAATTCTGAGTTTTATTTGTTTCCTTCTTTGCACAAGAGAAGTTAAATATGAAGATGAAAAAGTAAAAAACTATTGATTTATTCATAGAAATATTTATTGTTAGTTTGCTTTATACATATAAATATAGTAGAAAAATCAATCATTTATTCTTTTCTTATTCTGTTAATTTATCAAAGTTTAATTCATTTGTTACCTTTCCATCATCAGAGTAGAAAAGCCATTCTCCTACCTTTTTTCCATTTCTAAAATAACCTTCACTTTCAACAGAACCATTTTGATAAAATAGTTGCCATTGCCCATAACGTTTTAACTTTTCGGTAACTGGTCCTGAAGCAATTAATTTACCTTCTTCGTTGTATTCTTTCAAAATGAGTTTTTTTAATTTCTCTATATAATGTACTTCTTTTTGTAACTTCCCTTCTATTGAGTAATGATAATGTGTTTCAATAAAATCGTTCTTATAAACTCTTTCTATTTCCAATTCACCAGATGGGTAATATCTTTTTGATATCCCTTCTTTTTTTCCTCTTTGATAATATTCAAAAGAACTGATTGTAGATGTTTTTGTAAAATAACTTATTGCTTTCCCCTCTTTAAAACCCTCTTTGAAAAGCTGAATACTCTGTAATTTTCCTTCAAAATTATACTTTTTGTAAACTCCATTAATTTTACCTTTTTGATATTGATACTCTTTAGCAAGAATTCCAGTTTTAAAGTACTTTTTAAAATCACCTTCTTTTAAACCATCTTCATAACATAATACACTCTCTATTACTCCAGTATCATAATAAGTAGTGATTGTATCGACTACCACTCCATTCACTAATAATCTTCTTTCTTTTAACTTTCCATTTTTATGATAGTGTAAGTATTCTCCTTCAAGTCTATTATTTTTATAAGTAAAAGTCCTTTCTATTTTTCCGTTTGCATAGAACAATTTAGAATTTCCATCTTTTCTCCCATTATGGTAATGTGTAATGCTTTGTAGAGTTCCGTCATAATAGTATTGTATATTTTCTCCTGATAATTGATCATTGACATACTCTCGTTTTTCCTTCACTTTACCAGATAGGTAATAGACAATATATTTTCCATCCCGTTTGCCATTTTTATAATTAATGATGGAAGATAATTGTGTATTAAGTTCTTTAGTTTTAAAATAATATTTCCATTCACCTTGCTTTTCACCATTCAATATTACTCCTCTAGCTTCAATTAGAGAATCATTAGTGTAAATTATTGTTTCTTTATTTTCAATATCTATTGATTGACTAAAACTATGAATGGGAAAGAATAAAATGAATAAAAGTATTGTATTTTTCAAATTGCTTTTCTTTAGGGTTATTACATATTCTAAGTTAGTTATCTTTTCTCAAATCAAATGGATTCAAAAAGATTTTTTTGATAATAAAATTGGAAAACTTACCCAAGGTTGATTTCTCATCTTTTGGTAAGTTGGTGTTACATAACAGTTCAGTTTATTTTCAAAAATTTGATATATATAAGGTGATAATTCAATAATATTTTTGTTTTCAGAAAAGTTAGGAATACATATAGACTTAATTTTTCCATTAACATCAAAATTGACATTTACATGAAGTAATAACCTATAATCTAAAGATGATAATAAGCCTTCGTATGATAATTCTGAATTAACAACATTATTTATATACTCCGCTGTACAAGATGAATTGCTAAATGTATTGTAGAAAATTGGGAAGTATTCTCCTTTATTAATTTTAGGATAGCAACGTCTTTTTATTGGATAAAGAAACGGTGAAATAATGACCTTGTCTATTTCTTCTAAACTTATTGTTGTTTCCTTTTCATTGTAATTATAGCCAAAGATTTTTCCTATAACAATTTCATTTTCAACCTTTAATGTCAATTCACCACAGATTAAAATTTCATAATCATCATCCATTAAATTTAATGCAAAAACCCATTCTTCACCTGGTTTAAATTTTCCAAGATAAGGCCTACATGCAGCGCCATTATCGCCAAAAACTCTTATAATTTTCTGGATTGAATAACCTCTAAACGTTTTATGAATCTTAATATTCATATAAGGTTCACCGTTAATTTTTTCTCCATAATTTTCTTTAAGTACTTCTCCTTTTACTACTATATCAGCTAGTTGATTAGCATAAGCAAAACCACCAATATATTTAAAACTACATGCTGATGAACTAAAAGTAATTATGAAAAAATTTAGAATTATGAGAATATATTTCATTGAGAGTTTGCTTCTATATTTGAAAAGAGTCTGTAAGATCAATGTTTAAGGTAACAAAAAAGGTAAGACATTTTAAATATCTTACCTTTTTTAAAGTTTTATTAAACTTATTTAGTAGTGTAAATAATTTCTTTCGCTTTAATTAATTCTTCATGCGTAATAAAATATCCTTTCTTCGTTTTACCATCGATCTTTATAGAATTAATATGATTGCTTTCTCCTCCTTTTTTACGAATAACCAATTGATCACTACCCCAAACTTCTTTATCTAATTGAATAATTACCTTATCAAAAGCAGGAGTAGTTAGTGCATATTGTGGTGTTGCTGGCGCATCAGGGTAAAAGCCCATCATTGAGAAAACCACCCATGCTGACATCGTTCCTGTATCATCATTTCCAGCAATTCCGTCAGGTTTATTTGTAAAATATTGCTCTCTTAGTTCAATTACCTTGTCCTGAGTCAAGTACTCTTTCCCTTTTATATAATTATAAGCATAAGGATAGGCAATATCTGGTTCATTTGCCATATCAAACTGTTTGGTTGAAAAGATCTCGTCTAATCTGTTTTGAAAACTTTTATTTCCACCAAATTGCTTAATTAAACCTGGAATATCGTATTGTACCATTAAGTTATATTGATATGCATTTCCTTCAACATAACCTACACTATGGGTAAAATTAGCTCCATCTTTTGGATCAAAAGGTGTATACCAATCTCCATTTTTATGTCTTGGTCTTAAGAAATCCGTTTCCCTATCAAAAAGCTTTTTATAACCCATCGAACGATCATAAAACTCCTTGTACCTTTCTTCATCTCCTAATGCTTTTGCATATTGTGCTATACTCCAATCTGCCACATTGTATTCTAATGAAGTAGAAACAGAACCCCATACTTTTTTATCTAATTCATCTTCAACAGGAATGTAACCGTACTTAATGTAATCATCAATACAAGGTCTAACTGGATTTCCTCCTTCTACTGGGTAGGCAGATTTTAAAATAGCTTCTAATGCTTTCTTTTCATCAAAATCTCTTAAACCGCGAACATAAGTATCAGCTACAACAATAGCTGCAGGGTCACCCACCATTGTAAATGTTTCTGTTCCGTTCAATTCCCATTTCGGCAACCAACCTGTTTCGTCATAAATATCCAACATTGTATTGACCATGTTTAATTGTTGTTCTGGATAAACCAATGTCATCAATTGATGTAAATTTCTATAAGTGTCCCACAAACTAAAAACTGTATAACGTTCACCTTCTGTTTTCTTAGTCTTACGCGTTTTGGCTTCAGGGTATTCTCCATTCACGTCACTCATCACATTAGGGTGAATCATAGAATGGTATAAAGCAGTATAGAAAACAGTTTTGTCATCCTCTGATCCTCCTTCAACTTTTATTCTTGAAAGTACATCATTCCAATTATTCTTTGCTCTTTCTGTAACCTCTTTAAATGGTAAATTAGAAACCTCTCTCTCTAGGTTTTCCCTTGCATTTTCAATGCTCACATAAGAAATACCTATCTTCACTTCTACTTCAGTTTCTACCTCAAAATCATAGGAGAAAAAAGCTCCTAGAGAATCACCAATTACGGGATAATATACATCTTCAATTATTCTTTGTTTTCCATTGTAGGCAGACATCCATTGTCCTTCGATACCTTCTACTTTATTGTGTTGCTGCCAAACGCCCGACTTATCCGCTACTTTATTGACTTTCATCACAAAATAAACGGGATAGATAGTTTTCGGATTATTATAACAGAAAGATCCGACCATACGCATTCCTTCTATTTCTTGATCATCAACAACTTTAATTAATCCTCCACTTTCATTTGATAGCGCTTGTCCCAAGTTCAGTAATAAGTTGGCTTTTCCAGCGGGGAATTTAAACTTACTTATCCCTGCCCTTTGTGTAGCAGTTACTTCAGTTGTAATATTATATTTTTCTAAGAAATTGGAATAATACCCTGCCTTTGCAGTTTCTTTTGAATAAGTAGTTCCATATTCAGAAGGATTAATATTTAATGCTCCTGTTGTAGGCATGACAATAATAGCCCCCAAATCAGGACAACCTACACCACTTAAATTGACATGGCTATAACCTGTAAAGATAGTATTTTCATAAGCATAAGGAAAAGAGACCCAATCACTATCTTTTTCCATTTTATTGTCTTTGCCTGAAGTATTAAAAGGAACAACAGACACCATTCCTCTTGGGGCTATTGCACCTGGATTTGTCGCACCATAATTGGAAGTTCCAATAAATGGATTGACATATTCTGTATAATCTTGAGCAAGTAATGAGGTACTCAAGAAAAATGAGAAAATAAATAATACCGTTTTCATTTCAATTAAAATAAAGTCTGAGACTATCAGAAGTTTTTAAGTAGTATATCTTTATAAATTTGAAGATAAAAACCTCCCATACTTAGTGTATAGAAGGTTTTCATTTCTAAAATCTTGCTTTATTCAATCACAATTTCATCTGTAAACATCCAAGGTTTGTTACCTGCTCCTGCATGCCATGATGGTAGTTGATCAAAAGGAACAGCTACCACTTTTACATATTGATAAGAACCTTCTACAGCCGTTTTGAAACGAGTGATACTAATCACTGGGTGATCTTTAGGCATCTCAATATTTTGAGTACTTAACTTTGTATATTCTTTTCCATCTTTAGAAACATAGAATGAAATTTCTTTTGGTAAGAATATCCAAGAAGAAGTATTTTCAAGGAAACCCATTGAAATTTGATGTAATTCTTCTGGTTTACCTAAATCGACAACTGCTTCTAAATTTTGATTGGAGACTCCATCCCACTTACCATCTCTTAGGTTATCAGAACCATAAATGCCATTTAAAATACCATCTTTTCCAGCATCATATTTCCCATGTTTTTTATAATTCAAGGATAATTTTGGATACTCTCCACCTGTGTTATAAAAAGCTTTTTTGAAATCAAATTCTGAAACTTTACTTGACACATTATTATCATTGACAGCCATTGCCTTCACCATAGTTGATTTATCCAAAGTAAAAGGTGTTGTAAACTCAGTAGAAGATGTCGTCGGTTCTGATCCATCTAAAGTATAATAGATTTTTACATTTGGAGTAACATCTGTTAGAGTAACGGTAGTAGATGCATTAAAAATCACTGATTTATTAGAAATAGCGGGGCGGAAAACTTGTTCCTTTTTAACCAACCATTTTTCTGTTTCTGATGGATCAATTGCGTATGAAACAGGTCTATCACCTACCTCTGTTGCCCATCTTGATTTGATATCTGACATCGTAAAAGACAATGTTCCGCCTGTTTCAATTTCATCATGAGTGATAAATGACATGCTATAAGGAGCTCCATTTAATGTAGCATGTTGGATGTAGATATTATTAAAATCGTTATTAGGAGCTTCAATAATAAAATCTTGTCCATTATTTAAATGTATCGTCACTTTCTTGAAAATAGGTGAACCAATAATATATTGACCACTAGCTGGATTAACAGGATAAAATCCCATCGCAGAAAATACATACCATGCAGACATCTGACCACAATCTTCATTTCCAGATAATCCATCTCTCTTCGCAGTATACATTTCATCCATAACCTGACGAATACGGGCCTGCGTCTTCCATGGCTGACCGGCATAATTGTACAAGTAAATGGCATGATGAGAAGGTTCGTTACCTTGAGCATATTGGCCAATTAAACCCGTAACATCATGCGCCATGTGATTATCATTGACTGCTTCCTGTACGAACATATCATCAATTTTAGCTACAAAACCTTCATCTCCACCATGCAAACCTATTAAACCGTTTACATCTTGTGGAGCAAAGAAATTGTAATGCCAAGCATTTCCTTCTGTATAATCACCAGCACCCAATAAAGAAATTTTCATTGGGTCGAAAGGTGTTGTCCAATTACCATATAAATCTTTTCCTCTTATGAACCCTGTTTCTTCATCAAATAACAGCTTATAATTTAAGGCTCTATTAATATATTTTTTATAGTCTTCTTCTTTTCCTAATCGTTTTGCTACTTGTGCAACCGTCCACATATCATAAGCATATTCCACATCCTTTGAGACCGCATTTGATTCTTTTTCAACTGGTATATATCCTTCAGAATTAAACCAATTTAAACCTCTTTTTGGATCTTCTGCTGCTGCAACTAATGCCTCATATGCTAATTCTTCATCAAAGTCAGTTTGTCCTTTCAACATGGCATCTGCTATGACTGGAGCTGAATGAAAACCAATCATCGTTCCTGTTTCATTTGCTGAAAGTTCCCAAATAGGTAATTGTCCAGACTGTTGATATTTTGCTAACATTGATTTGATGAAATCATTATTTTCAGCAGGGGCAATAAAAGTGTATAAAGGATGTGTTGCTCTAAACGTATCCCAAAGTGAGAATAATGTATAGTTTGTAAATCCATCTGCTTTATAAATTTTGTGATCCATTCCTCTGTATGAACCATCTACATCCATATATACATTGGGAGCCATCATAGTATGATATAAAGCGGTATAGAAAATAGTTTTCTGCACTTTATCATCACCTTCCACTTCAATTTTTGATAATTTTTCATTCCATTGTGCTTGTGCTTGCTTATGGATTCCGTCAAAATCAAAATCTTTAACCTCTGTTTCTAAATTTTTACGCGCACCTTCAACTGAAACAGCAGAAATAGCAACTTTCACAATTACTTCTTCATTTACCTCTGTTTCATAATTAATCACAGCTTTAACACCTGTTCCAGAAAGATTCGATACGTTTTGTATTAATTTTCCTTCTTTTACACCATCAACGGATTTAAATGGTTTAGAGAATTGAGCTACAAAATAAACATATTGATCTCTAGCCCATCCAGAAGAACGTCTTAATCCTACAATCTCATTCTTCCCATTGATTTTATACCATGTTTCCCTTGGTGAATCTGAAATACCATGCTTTAGGTCTAGCATAATATGAGAAGCTTTTGAATTAGGGAAAGTATAACGGTGTACACCCACACGTGTCGTAGAAGTTAATTCAGCTTGAACTTTATAATCTTCTAAATACACTGAATAATAACCTGGGTGTGCTTGTTCTTTTATATGTTCAAAACGTGATCTGTATCCACTATCAGGGTCTTCTTTTGTTCCTGCATCGATTTTAATTCCTCCAACAGTTGGCATAAGTAAAATATCCCCATAATCACCTCCACCGGTTCCTGAAAGGTGTGTATGAGAAAATCCCATAATGGAAGAATCTGATGCGTGGTATCCTGAACACCAATCCCATCCTTGGATACCAGTATCCGGACTTAATTGTACCATACCAAAAGGAACTGTTGCTCCAGGAAAAGTATGACCATGACCTCCAGTACCTATAAAAGGATCAATATATTTTGTATAATCTATTATTTCAGGATCATCCTGTTCGCTACTAGCTACTTTATTTAAATGGGAAACACAACTAAAAAGTAGAGGTACCCAAAAGAAAGAAATGAAAATTCGATTCATTTTATATTGTATTTATTCTATTATTATTTCATCAACAAAAAGCCAAGCGGGTTGACCTGCTCCCATAGCCCCTTCTGGTAATGGGCCTCCATTTATATATTTAACCTTGATCGACTTGATATTTTTTAATTTAGACAGGTCCTCCCAACTATAAATTAACACATCGCCGTCTACAGTCGTTTCATCCATTCTGTATTTATCCGCAGATTTATATTTTTTCCCGTCTTTAGAATACATGATTTCTATATTCTTCGGAGCCATAATCCACGAGCCTACTTCATCGTATGCTCTTATACTTATCTTTTTTGGGTTAATAGGTTTTTCAAAAGTTAAAGTTGCGGTAAGGTCTTTACCATTAAATCCTAACCAGTTTTCATCTTTAAATTTCTGTTCGTTGGCTAAACGACCATCCACTAATCCTTGTGCACCTACGGTGTTATATGGTTTATCGGGATTAATAGATAAAGATACTTTGGCATAATTACCTTGATGAATCACAAATTTGGAAATAGCAGGATCACCATATTTTTTACCATTTTTATAACCTTGAAGTATTACTTCTCCTGTTTCTTTTATCTCAATTGCTCCGTTATAATTCATGAATTGAGTAGAAGATGGAGTTTTGTATTTTAATGAAACTCCATCAATTAGTGAATTTCCTTCAATAAAAAGTCCGTTCTCTTTCTTAAAAACATTGACTTCTAAAACTTTGGAAGATGGACCATATTGGATTCCTTTTTTGTCTAGATAAGCATATTCTCTTTCAAGACGTTGCATAAAATTATCAAACCCTTCTTTTTGACCAATCCATAAAGCTTCAGACAAGGCCAAAAGTCTTGGGAAAACCATAAAGTCTAAACGTGCTTTATCTGGCATTCTTTCTGTCCATAATGTAGCCTCTCCACCCAAAATATGATGATGTTTATCTTCTATTAAATCAATTGGAATAGGACTATAATTATAGACTTGTTTTACATCTGTAGTTTCAATATCATAATCAAAATAACACATACCTGTTGGGGATACAATTACATCATTACCCAGCTCTGCAATCTTTCTAACGGCATCTTTATCGTGCCAATCTCTCCAAAGTTGAACTGTAGCTGTTTCTGAAAGTCCTCCTTCAAGGATTTCATCCCAACCAATCATCTCTTTTCCGTTATTATTAACGACTTTTTCTATTCTTTTGATAAAATAACTTTGTAATTCGTTTTCATTCTTCAAACCTTCAGATTTGATTTTAGCTTGACATTTATCACAGACTTCCCATCTTGATTTAGGACATTCATCTCCTCCAATATGCATGTAATTCGAAGGGAAAAGAGGCATTATTTCTTTTAAAATATTTTCAATAAAAACATAAGTATCTTCATTGCCTATACAAAGTACATCTTTATGAACACCCCACTCTGTCTGAACGTCAAAAGGCCCACCAGTACAAGAATATTGTGGATATGAAGCCAAAGCAGCTAACATATGTCCAGGCATATCAATTTCAGGTATCACTTCAATTCCTCTTTTAGAAGCATAAGCGACAACTTCTTTAATCTGTTCTTGTGTATAAAATCCCCCGTATTTTGTTCCATCTTTTTCAACTCTCCATGCACTATTATTTGCGAGTTCAGGGTATTGTTTGACTTCTATTCGCCACCCTTGATCTTCGGTGAGATGCCAATGAAACTTATTCAACTTATAGTGAGCCATCAAATCCAAATAAGATTTTATAATCTCCACTGAAAAGAAATGTCTACTTACATCCAACATCATTCCTCTCCATGCAAACTTTGGAAAATCATAAATAATTACGTTCGGTATAGTTGAATTGAAACCTAGAAACTGTAGAATAGTAGATGATCCATTAATAATTCCCTTGGTTGTTTTTGCTTTTAAGACAATAGAGGAATCAACAATAGTTAATTGATAACCTTCAGCTTCTTGAATTGTAGAGTCTAATAGCATCTTTATACTACTTTTTTCTAATTCATTTGTACTTGAAACTGATAAGCCTGTTTGAAATTTTATTTCATCAATAAAATGTTGAACATCAAAATTTTGATCTTCAATATAAATCCAATCATTGTTCTGCAACTTAAATTCACCCTCTTTCCATTCTATATTTTGAGGATAAGGGATTAAAGTAGGTTTTGATGTTTGAGCAATTACTATTTGACTCAATAGAAGTAATATTGTTAGTAGTTTTAATTTCATTTCAAGAGATTTATTTAATCGCAATACTAAAAGGTAAAGGACAACTAAATGTGATATTTAATTGCCCTTTTTTATTTCTAGATGAACTCAAGCGTTCCTCCTTGTATTAAATCATTGTGACTTATTTTCCAACCTTTAATTTCTTTTCCATTGAAAAGCACTTTGCTAGCGGTTGGGTGCTCGTCAGATATATTTTTTGCGATAATTTTTAATTCTTTTCCATTACCTAAAGTCACAATGGCATTCTTAAATAATGGTGCACCTAAGTCATATGTTGCATTACCCGGGTTTACAGGATACAAACCAATTGAACTTAAAATAAACCATGAAGACATTTGACCACAATCCTCATTACCACAAACTCCATCAGGAGTAGACTTATATTGCGTATTCATGATTTGACGAATAAGCTTCTGTCCTTTCTCTGGTTTATTAATGTAATTGTATAAGTAAGCTACATGATGAGAAGGTTCATTACCATGAGCATATTGTCCAATCATACCTGTAGAAAAGATCGGTAATTTGTCATCCGCTGTTGGATAATATGTGAACATTGAATCTAATCTTTGTTCAAAACGCTCTTCTCCACCCATTGCATCAATTAGGCCTTTTACATTTTGTGGTACATAGAAGAAATATTGCCATGCATTGCTTTCACAAAAGTGATCTGTATAATCCTTTGGGGTAAAATCTTCAATAAATTTTCCATTTTTGTCTTTTGGACGCATAAAAGAAGACTCAGGGTCATATACATTCCTCCAGTTTTCAGCACGTTTAGCAAAATATTTATAGTCATCTTCTTTCCCTAATGCTTTGGCAAATTCAGCGACACACCAATCATCATATGCATATTCTAGTGTTTTGGAAACATTCCAATTTTCATGATCATAACTGATAGGTACATAACCTAATTTGATGTAATCTTTCATTGCATCACCATTTTCATTCATGGCAGAGGCTTTACAAGCTTCATAAGCTTTTTCTACATCAAATCCTTTTATTCCTTTAAAATAAGCATCTGTAATGATGGGGACAGCATGATAACCGATCATCATATTTGTTTCATTTCCTTTCATTGACCATACAGGTAATAAACCTGTTTCATCATAATGGGAAAGAAAAGAATTGATCATATCAGGTACTCTATTCGTATGAATCATTGTATACAAAGGATGTACAGCTCTATAAGTATCCCATAATGAAAAGGTATCATATTTATTAAATCCCTTTGCTATATGATTTTTTTGATCAGCACCTTTGTATGCACCGTCTACATCTGAATGTAAAGTTGGTGCTAACATCGACTGATACATTGCTGTATAGAAAACTCTCAAGTGCTCAATGTCATTTGAAGAGACTTTAATTTTTTCTAATTCTTTTTCCCATGTATCAGAAGCATTTTGTTTTACTTGGTTAAAATCCCAAGTTGTATTTTCTGCAGCCAGATTTTTTTGAGCACCTTCAATGCTTGCTGATGACAGTGCCACTTTTATTAAAACTTCATTTTTGTCTTTTGAAGTATCAAAATGGAAGTATCCTCTTGTTTTCTTTGCTTTAATTTCCTTGCCTTCAACTTTACTTAGCTTATCTCCTTTTTCAGAATTGAACAATTCGTAAGAGGTAAAAGGAACACTAAATTTTGCAACAAAGAATTCATGTTGAACAGGTGCCCAACCCGAAGAAAAACGGTAACCTACTACAGTTTGATTATCAATTACTTTTAGATATGTATCAGTAGGACCATCCCAGTTTAAAGCATAGCCTAGATTTATATAAATCTGAGAATCATCATCTTTAGGGAAAGTATATTTATGAAAACCTGTTCTAGAAGTAGCCGTCATCTCAGCATGAATATCGTAATCTAGAAGATCTACGGCATAATAACCCGGTTCTGCTTCTTCTTTCTCATGTGAAAATAAAGAAACAGGTCTAATATTTCCATTTTCAGTTAATGTTCTATCTGACTTACTGTTAAAGGGCATTACAAGAATATCATATAAATCACCTGCTCCAGTTCCTGAAAGGTGAGTATGAGAAAAACCTGCTATAGTAGAATCAGGCCAAAAATAACCTGCAATTCTATCCCAACCACCATATCCATTGTCAGGAGAAAGTTGAACCATACCATGAGGAACAGTCGCTCCAGGGTATGTATTACCAGGTCCATCTGTACCTACAAAAGGATTAACATAATCAGTATATCTCACTTGAACTGTTTTATGTTCTGGCTTATTTTCAGAACAAGAAACAAAAAGTGAGATTGATAATAAGGCTAGTAAAGTTGATTTGATATTTATCATTTAAAACGTAGTTAATGCATTGTTGGTCAATTGAAATGGTTAATTACCACTCTAATTTATATTTTGAATCTTCCATTCTGTTTCCGTTGGCAGTATCTACCACAGCGAAATTAAATCCACTACGAATACTGTATCCACCATATTCACCTTTATTATTAATAGCTAAGAAACCGACTTGAAGATTTTCCATTCTATTTTTATGGGTATCCATAATACGTTTTACTGCAATTTCACATGCTTCAGCAGGTGATTTCCCCATACGCATATGTTCTACAACCATGGCTGAACCAGCAGTTCTGATTACAGCTTCCCCTAATCCAGTAGCACAAGCTGCTCCAATTTCACCATCTACAAATAGACCTGCACCAATAAGTGGCGAATCACCCACTCTACCATGCATTTTATAAGCAGCACCAGAAGTTGTACAAGCGCCTGCAATATGTCCTTTGGCATCAATAGCTAATGCTCCAATAGTATCATGATTTTCAATATTAATGACTGGCTTATATTCAGATTTCTTTAACCATTCTTCCCAATCTTTTTTAGATTTTTCAGTTAGAAGGTTTTCTTCCTTAAAACCTTGAGACAAAGCAAAAGTCTTGGCTCCTTGACCTACAAGCATGGCATGTGGTGTTTTTTCCATCACTAATCTAGCTACAGAAATTGGATGCATAATATCTTCTAAACACGCTACAGCTCCACACTCATAATCATGATTCATGATACAAGCATCTAAGGTTACTATACCATCACGATCGGGTAAACCTCCATAACCTACACTTCTTTCATTAGGGTCACCTTCAGGTACTCTTACACCTGCTTCCACAGCATCAAGAGAAGAACCTCCATCTTTTAAAATTTTCCAACCCGCTTCATTTGCTCCAAAACCATGATTCCATGTTGAAATCATTAAAGGCATTGTACCTTTTCTTTTCCCTGCAAATGAAAATGAAGATAATGTTGGTGATATTAATGCGGCTGATGATAAAGCCGAAACTTTTAAAAAATCTCTTCTGCTTCCCATGGATAAATACGTGTTATGTGATTACTTCAATTTGAATAACTTAAAAAGATAATATATGATTCATTCTTGAGTTTAATATTTCAATCATTTCATGGTAAAATCGTATTGTTTCTTTCTATTAATATTCTGTAGTAATGCTAAGGTTTCTATTATTTTTAACGTGTTAAATTTACACATTCGAAATCAAAAAACGCATAAACACGCATATTCAAGCTTAAACAAATGATAATTATTAACAATATCGTGCAAAAAAAAGAAGGAAAATTTCTCTTCCTTCTTCAATTATTATGATAGAACTAACATGTCCTATAAGTTTATAACAAAAGAGATCATTATTTCTAATGACCTCTTTCTTAAATTATTTTTGCTCTCCGTCTTTTTTATCAACGACAGGTGCTTTATCTCTATTCGCTAATTCCCAAGCAGTTGAGAATACAAGTTGAGCTCTTTTTGCCATTGGACCAAAAGTAATTTTGTCTACTGTGTCCGTTGGTTGGTGATAATCTTCATGTGTACCATTGAAGTAGAAGATTACTGGAATACCATGTTTCGCAAAGTTATAATGATCAGATCTATAGTAATATCTATTTGGATCGTCTTTTTCATTGTATGTGTAATCTAATGCTAAATCAGGCATATATGTTTTGGCAACTTTTTCATGAATTACATGTAACTCAGATGAAAGCATATCTGCACCGATAACATAAATGAAGTCTTCTTGATCTTTATGTGCATCATCACCTCTACCAATCATATCAATATTGATATCAGCGATTGTGTTTTCTAATGGGAAGACTGGGTGATCTGAATAATACTCAGAACCTAATAAACCTTTTTCTTCACCTGTAACAGTCATGAACAAGATAGATCTTCTTGGTCCATGTCCATCCTTCTTAGCTTGAGAAAATGCATTCACAACTTCTAAAAGACCTGTTGTACCAGAACCATCATCATCAGCACCATTATGGATTTCTCCATTAATAATACCAACATGATCATAATGTGAAGTAACAACTAAAATTTCATCTTTAAGATCAGTACCTTCCATGAAACCTAAAACATTTTCCGTAGGAACTTTCTTCGTTTCAAATTTAGCATTGATATCTAAAGTATAAGCTTCACCTGTTGCAGCAGATTTACCTTTTGCTACTGCTTTTGCCATTGATTTTTCAAGTTTCTTTTCATTCAAACCTAATAATGACATAAAGCTAGACGGCTTACCTAAGATTAAACCAAAACTTCCTGCTTTTGCATTCTTCTGTTGTGGTTCAAAAGTTAATCTACCTTTAGTAATATAACTTCCATAGCGCTGAGCTTGCGTATTGTATTTTTCATCAGATTCAGGAAGAATAATTGCAAATGCAGCACCTTTTTCAGCTGCTAATTTTGCTTTTCTTCTTAAACCATTCATTTTGCTTGTAGCACCATAGCCTTCTGGAGATTTTTCAAAGAAAATTACACCTTTTCCTTTTACATCTACATTAGCATAATCATTGATATCAGTAGTTTCGTCACCATATCCAACAAAAACAACCTCTAAATCTTTGTCAAAAGAAAAGTTGCCATATGGGAAAATATCTTCGATTAAAGATAATGATTGACCATTGGCACTGATTGTAAAGTTTGAATATTTCTGTTGAAATAAATCAAATTTCTGTAAATATGGATTTGGAACGTTTTTAACTGGCCCTGTTAAACCTTGGTCGAAAAAGAATTGAGAAATATAATCTGCAGCCATTTTTTGACCTCTTTCCCCAGTTTCTCTTCCCTCAAATTCATCAGAAGCTAAGATTGATAAATGACCTTTTAACTCTTCTTGAGTGATTGTATTCTTGTACTTATTTACTTCCTCCTTATTTGACTCTAGGGTAATGTTCTGTGCAAATGAAGAAGTCAGTGATGCAGCTAGAATACCAGCCGTGATAACTGTTTTTTTCATAATTGTTGATTGTCTCTTATGAGATGTAAGTGTTTAGTTTGTTTCGATGAAATTTAATGAACTGAATCCCAGACCTAAGGAACTGGAATTGTGTGAGCATCTTTAGGTGAAGATAATACGATCATTGATTGTAAATCATCAACCTCTTTGATTTCACTTAGTTTATTTAATAACACTCTTTGATATTCTTCTATATCAGTTGTGATAACTTTCAATAAATAGTGACTATTCCCTGTTACGTGATGACACTCAATCACTTCAGGTATATTGTCTACTTGCTTTAAAAAAGAAGTATGGTTTTCTTGATTATGCTTTTCAATCTTCACATTTACAAAAGTAGTTACGCCTAAACCTAACGCTTTTGTATTCAGTTTTGCATGATAACTTTCAATTATTCCAGAATTCTCCAATTTCTTTACCCTTTCTAATGTTGGGGCTGGAGATAAATCAATTTCTTTCGATAGCTGAGCGTTTGTTATTTTAGCCTGTTTCTGAAGAATATCTAAAATTCTTCTGTCAGTCTGATCAAGTCTTAAAACTGCTTTTTTGTAAGTTGACATGTAAAATATCTTTTAATTATTGTCCCAATGTGTTGTATGTGATTAAAAAAGAAAATCTGTAAATAATAAAAAATCAGATTCACTCTTAAAATAGGATGAATGCAATTTATAATTATATTTTGTTATTATCCAATTTTACCAACTAAAATTTTGAAAAAGGAAATGATGTTTTGTTAACACGAAATAAGATAGGCTATATTATGGAGTATGTTTGCTTTTCTGATAATTCACATAATCAAGAATTCCATAAAAATAACTGTTCGCTACTTCAATAACTCTTGGTGAAATATTACCATTTTTGAAGTCGTTGTTATTTAATCCCCTTAGCTCTAATTCATTGTCTTGCAATAGTGGTTCTCCATAACACAATGGACTATTTAGCAGTCTACATAATCTTAAGTTTCGGGCATAAATACCGTTTCCTAAAGACATGGCAACATTCTTTAGATATCTAGGTTCATTTGTTTGATCTACGGCAGGGACTTTTAGATAATCTACAAACTGCTCCATTATGAATTTACTTAGATAATAAGAGTTCTTAGTATTATCACTAATTAAAATTCTTAGAAAATCATATCGGTCTCTTTTAGTAGCTAACTCCTTTTGCATAAACGAGCCAGGAACAAAAACCATCGAGAAATTTCTTTTAGATGGCTTCTTCCATCCTACATTTAACTCATCAGCATTATAATGTAAAACTACGGTAACATCAGGTTTGAAATAATTAATTTTATTCGCTCTTATTTCTAGGTCATCTTGTAAATAATAATCCCTGTAAATCTTTGACTCAGGAGAATGGTAAAGTACATGCATTAATTGTTTTTTAGTCAATTTGTGCTTATGTGTCACTTTACGTTGAAGATGTTTCTTTTTCCAAAGCTCATAATTTTCACTTGATGCTCCTGAATTATTTCCAGCTGTTCTAGTCATAAAAACTTCGGCACCATATTTCTCAAGGCTATCCCTTAAAACATAGGCAGTAGTTAGTGTTAAATCACCCTCTTTTAATTTGATTTCTTCACCATTCTCAAGTTTCATATCAATAAACCTACCTTCTATCTTGGCCATTTTCATATCAGTAGCAATATGACCAGGATCAATGGCTACTCTTATGCCCGAAAGAGGTTTCATCACAGAGGTTGGAACGAAATTATGATTCAATTTCAAAATTCTAATTGTTTGAATCATATCTTGTGAGAAAGGTTTTATACCTTTTGAATTATAGACATTATATTGAAAGTTTCTATCGGTAAATTCGAATACGTCCTGCATCATGGATAATTCACTCCAAGGCATAAAAAACTCCGCTATCCCCTTTTTTCTATGTGCTGGAGAAGCAAAAATTACGATACCTCTAGTGTTAATAGTGAAATATTCATAAAGATGTGGACTCTTTACCAAATATTTTTGAGCTCTTCTTTTATAATATTGAGCGAGCTGTTTATTCATTTGAGCATACAAATCCCCCACTCCAAATGTAACAAGGAGTGTAATCATGATGAGTATTTTACGGGGTAATTGATGCATTTATTTAATTTGGCTATAATTCAGGGTGCTAATTTATATAGTTAATGATAAGAAGTGCAATTTTTTTAGCTTCATAAGTTAAGGTAAACGACAAAATATCTACTATTCTCTAGATATTCATAATAAAGTACAAAAACTATTCTTAAAATTCAATTAAAGTTGTACATTAAACACTTATTATTTCTTGCACAAAAAAAGGCACCTACTATAATAGCAAGTACCTTAAGTATTTTTTATAAACCTTATTAAACTAATTCTTCATTATAAAGTTCTTTATGTAATAAGTTTAATGCGTTATTTTTTTCAAAAGTTGGGATCAAAACAGAAATGTTTGATTTACTACCACCATAAGAGATCATTCTCACTGGAAGAGACTCTAAAGCATGAACTACTTGAGAGACAATTTTAGCATCTTCAACAAGCATTTGTCCTACAACACATACAATTGTCATGTCTTTATCAACTTCAACACCACCTAAAGATTGTAAATCACGAACAATTTCTTCCAAGTGAGTATCATTATCGATCGTTAATGATACAGCAACTTCTGACGTTGTGATCATATCAATTGGAGTACTGTATTTCTCAAATACCTCAAATACTTTCTTCAAGAAACCATATGCCATAAGCATTCGGCTTGAACGAATTTTTATTGCTACAATACCATTTTTTGCAGCTACAGATTTTACTGGAATTGAACTATCAGAAGTTGGTCCAATCAATGTTCCAAAGGCTTGAGGAGCCATTGTATTTTTTAATCGAACTGGAATATCTTTTTTCTGAGCTGGTAAAACTGCTAATGGGTGAAGAATTTTAGCTCCAAAATAAGCTAATTCCGCAGCCTCATCATATGTTAGTTGTTCTACAGCTTTTGTATTTTCTACAAAACGAGGATCGTTATTATGCATTCCGTCAATATCTGTCCAAATTTGAACTTCTTCAGCTTCTATACATGCACCAATAATTGTTGCTGTATAATCACTACCTCCTCTTTGTAAGTTATCAACCTCTCCAAATTCATTCGTGCAAATATATCCTTGCGTAATGAACAAGTTTATATCTTTATTTTGAGCTAATGTTTCTTTTAATCTATTTTCGATCTGATCATATGAAGGTTCTCCATTTTCAGATCTCATAAAATCTAATGCAGGTAATAATGCAGACTTAATTCCTTTTTCAGTTAAATATAAGTGCATTAATTTGGTTGAAATCAACTCCCCTTGAGCATGAATTTCTTTTTCTTGCTTAGCAGAAAAACCTTCAAGATTGTAAGATGTTAATAGTTCATATTTCTCATTCATTAAGGTATGAGCAGCTTCACGAGAAGACTCTTCTTGTAAAAGCTCATAAATATGTTTATCGTATTTTGGTTTGAAGTCAGCAACTAATTTTTCTACTAATTGTTTATCGCCAGCAAAATAAGCATCGCATATACCTACTAAAGCATTTGTAGTACCTGAAACAGCTGATAATACAACTATTTTTGGTTTTTCATCTACTATTAAATTTGATACTTGAACCATGCGTTCTGCTGAACCAACTGACGTACCTCCAAATTTATAAACTAACATCGCACTAAATCTGTTTATTTTTTCTGTTTAACCTAAAATATAACGTAAAGATGATTTGTAGGGTTTATTTAATGAAATATAAAAAGTAAAAATACCGATATTTCACAATATGTTTTATTTATAACAATGAGAGGTTTTTAAAACAAACGAGAGGTATCTTGTTTAAAAAATTGGGTTTCATGAATTAATGACGAAAATTATCAAATTTTGCATTTATATGTCACTACTTTTTACAACTATTTCAATGACTTTTGAAGTATAAAAATTTCATTCGTCAATATCTCATTTTTAACATGAAATTACTATCATCGCTAAGCATCTTATGTCTCGTTTTTATTTCACTATCATGTAAGCAAAATCATTCAGATCAAACAAACAAAATTGCTTACTGTGAGACTGAGAAAGAATTTGGAAATATACAATCTCCAATAAATATCCTATCCGGCAAAGTCGAAGGAGCTGTTGCATCAAATCTAAATATTAATGCACATATTAATGCTGTTGAGAATACAGGGCATTCTGTACAACTAGATTTTGACAGTACTTCTCAAATTTTATTTGATAATCATGCCTATGATTTCAATCAATTGCATTTCCACACACCTTCGGAGCATCAAATTGACGGTATTACCTACCCAATGGAAATGCATATGGTCAATGTATTGCAAGATGACAAAAGCCCTAAGCCACATTACTTAGTAATTGGTGTATTATTTAAAATGGGTAAAAGAAATGCATTCATAGATGAATTTATCAACAAAATACCTAGAGATCATACAGGTATGGTCAATGTAAAAGATACTGAAGTAAACCTTGAGGATCTTTTTGGTAATTATGAAAGTGAAGAAATGAAGCATTATTATCATTATAAAGGATCGCTTACTACTCCTCCATATACTGAAACTGTTTCTTGGCATATCAACCAAGTAATATTTGAAGCTTCAGAAGAGCAAATAAAGATATTAAATCAAATTGAGGGAAATAACGCTAGACATATTCAGGCTTTAAAAGGCAGACATGTTGAGAAAGAAGACCTTCTTGTGGTTACAAAATAATATTAGTAGAAATGATTGAATTTAAAGGTGACTTTACAAAAGGTCACCTTTTTTTTACCTTTGATATTGAATTGTAAAAAAAACTGAATGGGTACAGCACTATTATCAACGGATTTATCATTACATGAAAAACTCAAAAATCACGATGCGTCGGTTGAACTGATATATTCGTTAGAAGAGATATTTACTAGAGATAGAAAAATAGACCTCCTATATATCGATGAATTGATGATTAAATCTTTTAATGAAGACCTCCTAACATCTATTATTTCTAATCCTGCTTTTGAAAAAAAAATTATCATTTCTACTGTAAATGACATTTACCAATTTCAAAAATTTATATCTCTTGGTTTTGATAACTACATTTTAAATGATAAACATCTTGTTAATCAACTCAATGATTCAATTCTGAAAACACCCAAAAGCCAATTAAATAGTTTTGAATTCAATGACCTTATTAAAGGACAATCTGAAAAAATTTCAAAGGTGTTTAAAGTCATGAAGAAAGCGGCTGCTAGTAAAATTAATGTAAATATTACTGGAGAAACAGGAACAGGTAAAGAATTAGTCGCTAAAGCAATTCATGAAGGGTCATCAAGAAAAAATAATAAATTGATTTCAGTCAATATTGCCTCGATCCCTATGGACCTTATTGAAAGTGAATTATTTGGATATGAAGAAGGTGCATTCACTGGAGCAACAAAAAAGAGAATAGGTAAATTTGAAGAGGCTAAAGGTGGCACTTTGTTTTTGGATGAAATTGGAGAACTACCAATGAACCTTCAGACAAAGTTACTTCGTGTTTTACAAGAGGGAGAATTAAGCAGATTAGGTGGTAATGAGGTTGTCAAAACAGATATTCGACTTATTACAGCGACTCATAGAGATTTGAATTATGAAGTTTCTAATAATAATTTTAGAGAAGATTTATATTATAGAATACTTGGTTTGCCTATTCACTTGCCACCTTTAAGAGAAAGAAAAGAAGATATCCCTGAAATTGTTAGCAACTTTATTGAGCAGACATGTCTTCAAAATAATATTATACCCTTAAAAAAAATCAATAAAGAAGCGCTTAAAGTTTTAAACAACTATTCATTTCCAGGAAACATTCGACAACTCAAAGCAATAATCGAATTGGCTGTAGTTTTATCAGATAATAATGTCATTTCTGAGCGTGATATATTAATAGAATATCAAAAAAGTGACTTCAATATTCTTGAAAAAGAACGAACATTGGAAGAATATAACATTGAGATCATTGAGCATTTTTTGAAAAAGTACCAAGGAAAGGTGAACTTTGTAGCAGATAAACTTGCAATGAGTAAATCCAAAATCTATAAATGGATTACTGAAGGCAAGATCTCAAAAACCTAAAACTTAATTTTATTACTCATGAGTACTGTTCAAAATACAAAGCTATACGATTTATCACAGTTAGAAATGCTTTCTAGAGGAGATGAGACTTTTGTAAAAAAGATGCTAAATTCCTTTATAAATAACCTAAAAGACGGCATTAAGGAAATAAACGATGCTTATCGATTACATGATTGGGCAACGATTGGTAAAATTGCTCATAAGTTAAAACCTTCAATGCTCGTGTTAGGTGTTACAAGTTTAAAAGAAACTATACTCCATCTTGAAAAAGATTTCAAAGAAGAAGGGTTTGATGAAAAAGAATTAGGAACAAAAGTCGAGGGATTTGTCGAAAAATGTAGAATTTTGTTAATGCAAATTCAACAAATTTCTAATAATTAATCAAAAAACTGACATCTGTCACTAAGAGGGTCAAACTATCTGTATATTTTTGTGCATTAAAATCAAATATTTAATGTACTCTCATGAAAAAAATTATTTTTAGTAAGCTTGCACCCTCACCTCTTGGACCTTATAATCAAGCCATTTTCGCAAATGGAACATTGTATGTTTCTGGACAAATAGGAATTGACCAATCTACAGGAAAATTTATTTCTGACACTATTGAAAATGAAACACACCAAGTAATGAAGAATCTAGGACACATCCTTGAGGAGGCAGGTTTGTCTTATGAGAATGTAGTGAAATGTAGTATCTTCGTTAGAGATATGAATGACTTTGCTAGAATAAATGAAGTATATGCTACTTATTTTAATGAGGAAACTGCTCCAGCCCGTGAGACTGTGCAAGTTGCACGACTGCCGAAGGATGTTGGAATCGAAATCTCATGTATAGCAATTCAATAAGAAAAATCTTTCTAATTCACTTTTTAGAACACTAAATAAATCGATTTTTATCTTGTTAATATTAATTCACAAAAAATTGAAACAAAGGTAAAAATTAAACGTGGGATAATAGAGGTCTAATGATTTTTAGACCTCTATTATAACGTTATCTACACGCATATAAATCAACCACCATTTCAAATCAAATGACAAATTCGATTTACATCAGTACTGCGGAGCCTAATAGTGGCAAAGCATTGGTTGCCTTAGGCATCTTAGAAAATTCTTTACGTAAAAGTTCAAAAGTCGGATTCTTTAAACCAGTTATTGGAGATTATACTTCAGGAAAAGAAGATGAACATATTTCTTTAGTTATTGAACACTTTGGTTTAGACCTTTCTCATGAAGAAGCTTATGGTTTAACATTAAAAAAAGCAAACGAATTAATTTCTCAAGGCAAAAAAGACGAAATGCTTGAAATTGTTATTGAGAAATATAAAAAATTAGAAGAGCGTTTTGATTTCATTTTAATTGAAAGTAGCGACTATAAAAATAGTATTACATTAGAACATAGTTTGAATATTGAGTTTGCAAAAAACTTAGCGACTCCTGTTCTAATTCTTACAAATGCTCATAATAAATCATTAGAAGAATGTACTGATTCATTACGAGTAGCTATTGATGACTTTAGATCAAATGACTGTAAAGTAATTGGTGCTATCGTAAATAGAGTTGATCATAATATTATCAATTCTTTAAATACAAAATTAGCAGAGAAATTTGCAAGTAAAGATATGTTACTTGCTTCTATTCCTGATGATGAAAGAATTTCTAGTCCAACGATTAGAGATATTGCTGAGCATTTAGATGCAAAAGTATTATATGGTGTAAGAAATATGGATGTATTGGCAGATAATGTTACAATTGCAGCCATGCAGATGCAAAACTTCTTACCAAAAATTAAAGATAATGCGTTAGTTATCACACCTGGTGATAGAGGTGATATTGTGTTAGGTACCTTATCAGCACATAGATCCCAAAACTATCCTAACGTAGCTGGATTACTTTTAACAACTGGATTAGAACCAGAAGATTCAATAAAAAAAGTAATCGAAGGTATGAAAGATATGTTTCCTGTTCTTTCAGTAAAAGAAAACACATATCAAACCGCAAATGCAGCTTCAAATGTAACAGCATCTATGCGTGCGAATGATTTGACGCGTATTGCTTATGCAAAAGAATTATTTGAACAACATGTAGATTCAAAAATGCTTGAAGAGTTATTAAGTACTGTAAAAGTTACTGGAATGACTCCGAAGATGTTCCAATACATGTTAACACAACGTGCTAGAAAGAAAAAAGCAAAAATTGTATTACCAGAAGGTACAGATCCAAGAATTTTGGAGGCATCTGCAATTTTAGCAAATCAAGATATTGTTGATATTGTTTTATTAGGTAAAAAAGATGAAATCGTTGATATCGCTCGTAAGAATGTAATCAACATTGATTTTGATCAAGTAGAAATTATCAACCCTGTTGAATACGAAAAATTCAATGAATATGTAAATACGCTTTATGAATTAAGAAAACATAAAGGTATGAACTTAGACATGGCTACTGATGCTATGTCAGATGTATCTTACTTTGGTACTATGATGGTACAAATGGGAGATGCACAAGGTATGGTTTCGGGTGCAGTACATACAACAGCCGCTACAATTCGCCCTGCTTTACAAGTGATTAAAACGAAACCAGGAACTTCTGTTGTTTCTTCTGTGTTCTTTATGAGCTTGCCAGACAGAGTTTTAGTTTATGGTGACTGTGCTGTTAATCCAAATCCTAACTCTGAACAACTTGCAGAGATTGCATTATCTTCAGCTGAAACAGCTATTGCATTTGGTATTGAACCTAAAATTGCAATGCTTTCTTATTCTTCAGGTTCATCAGGATCAGGTGAAGAAGTAGAAAAAGTTCGTAAAGCTACAGAAATTGCAAAAGCAAAACGTCCAGACTTGAAAATTGAAGGCCCTATCCAATACGATGCGGCTGTAGATGCTACCGTAGGACAAAAGAAAATGCCAGGTTCTGAAGTTGCAGGTCAAGCAAACGTATTAATATTCCCTGATTTGAATACAGGTAACAATACGTACAAGGCCGTTCAAAGAGAAACAGGTGCTTTAGCAATTGGTCCTGTTTTACAAGGTTTGAACAAGCCTGTTAACGATTTAAGTAGAGGATGTTTAGTAGAAGATATTTTGAATACAGTAATCATTACTGCTATCCAAGGTATTCAATAGTAAACAATTGTTATTAATAAAATTTATTAAGAATACCCTTTGCTTTGCGTAAAGGGTATTCTTGTTAATTCGCAATCTAATTTATTTAAAAAATAACTCTATACAGTTTAAAATGAAAATTCTTGTCATCAACGCAGGTAGTTCTTCTTTAAAATACCAATTATTCGAAATGGACGGAGAGCAAGTTCTTTGTTCAGGTATTGTAGAAAGAATTGGTTTAGAAAATGGTATTATCACGCACAAAACTTTTGATGCTGAAGGTAATGCTTCTAAAACAAAACTTGAGTTACCAATTCCAAATCACAATGTTGGTTTAAATGAAGTTGTAAACTTGCTGACTGATGCTGACAATGGTGTTATCCAAAACACTGATGATATTCAAGCAGTAGGTCATAGAGTTGTTCACGGTGGTGAATTCTTTAACAAAACAACATTAATCAATAATGATGTTGAAGAAAAAATCAGAGAGTGTTTCCAATTAGCACCTCTACATAACCCTGCTAACTTACAAGGTATTTTAGATTGTACAAAAATCTTTTCTAAAGCTAAGCAAGTTGCTGTGTTTGATACTGCATTCCATCAAACAATGCCTGCAACTTCTTACAGATATGCTATTCCTACAGAATTATATGAGAAAAACGGTGTTCGTGTATACGGTATGCACGGTACTTCTCATAAGTATGTTTCTGAGGAAGCAATTTCTTATTTAGGTTTAGAAGGTAAAGATTCAAAAATCATTACAATTCACTTAGGTAATGGCTGTTCAATGGCTGCAATTAGAAATGGTGAGTGTATTGATACTTCAATGGGCTTCTCTCCTCTTGATGGTTTAATGATGGGTACTCGCTCTGGTGATATTGATCCAGCAGTTGTATTCTACTTAATCGACAAGTTAGGAATGAAATCAGATGAAGTTTATGATTTATTGAACAAAAAATCTGGTATGCAAGGTGTAACTGGCGACAGTGACATGAGAGATATTGAGGACAGAGTAAAAGAAGGTGATGCCGCTGCTACTTTAGGTCTTGGTATGTATACTTACAGAATTAAAAAATATATTGGTTCTTATTTAGCTGCTTTAAATGGTGCTGATGCAATCGTGTTTACTGCTGGTGTTGGTGAAAACGATCATGGTGTACGTTTAAACGCGGCCAATAATTTAGAACATTTAGGTATCTCAGTCGATGAAGCGAAAAATGATAATTTAAGAGCTTCAAAAATTGAAGAAATTCAATCTGCAGATTCTAAGATCAAAGTATTGGTAATCCCTACAAACGAAGAGTTAGAGATTGCTCAACAAACTTTAGAGATCATTGGTTAATCCAGTGTCTTGCATAAAAAAAATCCCTTACAGTAAAATGTAAGGGATTTTTTTTGTAAATCTTTTCCGTAGCTCACTACGAATATAAAATTAGGTTATAACAGGAAGATTTCGTCATCCTATACACCTAATTACGTCTATTTTCTTCTTAAGTAGACATTTCTTTACACTTGTTTTCACAAGTTTAAAGAACAATAACATGAGTGTTATTCAATTAACATTTAATGCGAAGAAAACATCAAATTTTTATATCTATTCGTAGTTTCAATCTGTTTTCTTTCAATAGTAATATGTTCAGTTGAAAGTACTTTTTCTACGTAAATATCTTTATTTAATTCCTGAGAATTTGCTGTTTTACATAAGACAAACTGATGGTTTGACATTCTACCAACTACACCAAGATCATTCAAGTCATTGTAATCTAATAAATCATATAAACTATTTCTGACTTTTAAATCTGTAACGAGATAAAGTTTATGACAGTATTTTTTAGCTTCGATTATTTTAGGGATATCCTTTTTAAAAGAATATTTATCCAAAACGATGAAACCAATAATCATCGTGTTTGTTTTAGATTTAGAATACATGATGGCATCTAATCTAACCGTCTCATTTTTACTAGGAATATAATCCTTTTGCAATAAAAGAGTATTGGTTTTTAACCCTGCTTGTAAGGCAATTGATTTTCCAAAACTCTTATTTAAATTTCTAAATAAAGATTCACACATGTTGTCTTCAAGTATACTTGAAGTTAAAGTTAGGGTAGACATTGTTTGTATTATTTAGGTTATTATTTGTTTAGCAGTATCACGTTCATTTATAAATAAATATCAATGAACATTACAATAGTAACATTAATTTGGATAATATTTTACTAATACGCCAAATAACTCCTCTATATTTACAAAATTCTATCAAATAACTAATATAGATTATTAAAATAATTCAATTACCGATAAAATGACTAGATTTTTCAATATTGTACAATTCTTATTTTTTAGCTTATTTATCACGATTAGTTATGGGCAGACTACTCAAGAGATTCCAAAAGAATTTATTCCAACATATGACCGTAACATTCAACTGATCTATCATCATAATTATATTCTTGGTTATTCAGAAAAACATGAACAAGCTGCCTTTGTGATTTATAAGCTCACAGAAAATGAATTACATAAAACAGTAGAAAGAAATAATCATTTTGAAGAAGATCCTCTAGTGATAACTTCGTCTGCAGATGATGAAGATTATTATAAATCTGGCTATGATAGAGGTCACCTTGCTCCTGCTGCTGATATGTCATTCAGCAAAGATGCTATGGAAGAAAGTTTTTATTACTCAAATATTAGTCCTCAAGTTCCTGCATTTAATAGAGGAATTTGGAAGCAGGCAGAAGAAAAAGTGAGGGATTGGGCTAAAGAAAAAGACTCTTTATATATTGTAACAGGCCCAATTCTTACAGATGATTTACCAAAAATTTATAATACAAATGTATCCATTCCAAAGTATTATTATAAAATTGCAGTTGAAGCAAAATCGAATAAATATGCAGCAATCGGTATCATTTTAAAGAATGAAGATTTAGATACAGATTTAAACGATCATTATGTCACTATTGATTCAATAGAGAATATTTCACATTTAAATTTCTTTCCTCAACTTCTCTTATCTTCTCAGACAGAAATGGAAAAAACATTAAATGTAGAGAATTGGGAAGAAAAAAGTGACGCAAAATCAACTAATAAAGATATTCCTACTATTAAAAGTTCTCAATGTCAAGGAACAACTCAAAAAGGGAACAGATGCAAAAGAAAAGTTCAAAATGGTGAGAAATTTTGTTGGCAACATCAATAAACTCTAATTTGTTTACAATAAAATAGATCTTATTCGTTAAATTGTATATGATAACACCAAAAATGTTACTATTCTAGTACTCTATGAATGTATTTCTACAGAAGGACAATAATATCGGAGAAAGTTCATCTATGCTAACAAAGGCAAATCATTATTTAGTTATTAATAGTAATGGCAATATTAAATTTATTTCGAAAGGGTTCCTTAATGGAATTCACACTTTTGAAGAAAATAGATCTATTGCTGTTGGATTATCTCCGAAAAACCAGATTGTATTCAAGCAAAAAATATTTGATGCTTTGGACACACAGGACGTTGTCGTATTTGAATTTACTATCTCAATCCAATCTAAACCTCATATTTTTAAAGTAACGCTCTACCCTTTCTTTATTCAAGAAGCATTTGTCAATGCAACTTTTGAAGAAGTAAATAAAGAAGGAGAACTACACCTAAAGAGGTTTAAAGATACATATATACATTCAGTTGATGCTATCATTTGGATCGATCCATTTTCAAAAGAAATAATTTTTGCTAATCCATCTTTTTCAAAAATCACAGGTTATACAGAAAAGGAAGTTTTTGGTCATTCCTACATCAATATAATTGAAGATAAAAAACAGGCAAAAAGTAAAAGTGATTTCAACATTCTCAAGAAGAATAAAGAAATAATTACGGAGACTGTTGTCATAAAAAAAGATAATACTTTACTACCTGTAAAAGTTAGTGCCAACGTTGTATCTTCTGAGGATGACACCCCTTATATCGTTTGTGTTTTAAAAGATTTAACAGCTCTTACAAAAGCTAAAAAACAACTTAAAGACAACGAAAAACGCTATGAAGCGATATTAGACAATTCGAAGATTAAAATTTGTCAATTTGATAAAAATTTAAAATTATCGTGGACTGGATCCTTAAATGATTCCTATTCTTCAATCTTTTTGACTGAAAAGGATTATGGGAAAAACATTAAAGAAATCATCACTAATGAATCCGGAAAAGTGATTTATTTATTGATGAATGAAACTTTAAAATCAAAAAATACAGAATATAAAAGTTTCTATATTGGTTTTGATAAAGAATGGAAAGCCATTGAAATATATCTCACTCCGATATATGAAAATAGAAAAGTTGTAGGTCTTAATGTCGTATTCTTAAATATCTCTGACCAGAAAAAAGTAGAAGATAAATTAGATCATTTTGTTTATAGAGCAGCTCATGACTTAAGAGGACCTTTAACTACAATGCAAGGTCTTGTTCAATTAATGAATGCTTCTGATGATTCAAAAGAGTATACTCAATTATTAGAGGAAACACTTTGGACACAAGATATGCATCTTCAAAAAATCTTAACCTATTACTATAATCAGAAAAAAGAAATCAATATACTACCCGTTGATATAAAAAGTTTATTGATACAACTTGAATCTTTTATAGAGAGATCAGGCTATAATATTTCAATTACAACTAATAACCTCATCAAAAAAAGTATACATACAGATAGTGAAAGGCTTCTATTGTTATTCAAAAATATATGTTCAACAATTTTACAAAATGTATCAAGAGATATAAATATTAGACTTACGATTGAACTAAAAAACATAAAAAATGGAATGTATCTTTCTTTTGAAGATAATGTTTCCCCACAAAATTCTTATGCTTCAAATAACCATAGTTTTGATAAATCAAATACTTCTGAATATATCTACAATGACTTTACTAGAGGAATTTTTATCACAACTGATTTAATTGAGAAGTTAAAAGGAAAATATCAAGTAAATTATACTAACAACAGAACACAAAAATTAGAAATTCTCATTCCTGACCTAAAGTAACATTGAATGAAACGTAGTGACTTAAATCCTAACGACTTAGAACATCAAAAAAAGTCCAATTCTACACATCCAGAAAATCCAGTCACCACTCAAGGGCCTGAGTTACTACAATATTCTAAAGAAAAAATGATCGGTGGAATTGTTGGTCCACTCCTATTTTTCTTCATTAAATATATCGACTTATTACCCTCGTCTATATCTGATGAAGGTGTTACAGTTATTGCACTAGCAGCATGGATGTTAGTTTGGTGGGTAACGGAAACTGTCCCCTTAGCTGTAACTGCTCTTTTACCAATTTTTGTATTTCCATTTTTTGATGTCCAAACAATAAAAGAAACTACTTCACCATACAGTAATCCAATCATTTATCTTTTTATGGGTGGATTTATGATTGCCCTTGGTATGGAAAAATGGAATTTACATATTAGGATTGCTCTTTCTATTGTTAAAAAAACTGGAACAAACGCCAATCAGATAGTTTTAGGATTTATGTTAGCCACTGCATTTTTGAGTATGTGGATTTCCAATACAGCAACAACTGTTATGATGTTTCCAATTGCTGAATCAATAATAGACCTGTTGTTAGAAAACCAAAATTCAACGAATGGAAAGGACGCTAAAAATTTTGGTACATCTTTAATGCTTGGAATAGCTTACAGTGCAAGCGTTGGAGGGATAGCTACTTTAATTGGTACACCTCCTAATGCTATTTTTGGAGGCTTTATGAAAGAGACTTATGATATAGATATTGATTTTTTTAGCTGGATGATGATTGGCTTACCTTTTTCTATCGTCATGCTAGGTATAGTCAATTTCTTTTTGGTAAAAATTGTCTACCCTAATAAATTGAAAAAAATAGAAGGTGGAAAAAAATTAATAGAGGATAAATATGATGAATTAGGTAATTTAGGGTTGGAAGAAAAAAGTGTTGGTGTTGTCTTTATATTAGCAGCATTATTATGGACTTTTAGAACAGTATTAAATAAATATCTTCCTATAAATTTAAATGACTCAAGTATTGCGATTTTTTCAGCAGTATTACTCTTTATTATTCCATCATCAAAAGCCAAAGGAACCTTTTTATTAGCTTGGAAAGATACTGAAAAACTACCTTGGGGTGTATTAATTTTATTTGGTGGAGGTTTAAGTATGGCAAGTGCTCTTGGCAATGTAGGTGTTATAGAGTATATCGGTAAAGAGATATATGAATCTACGAATTTGAGTATCATTGCGATGACACTATTACTTATAACCATTATGTTGTTTGCCACCGAAGTTATGAGTAATACAGCTTTAGCAACAATATTTTTACCAATCGTCGCAGGTGTAGCAACCGCTATGGGATTTGATATATTAGCCTTTGCTGCGCCAATTGCAATGGCTGCAAGTTGTGCTTTTATGTTACCGATGGCAACTCCCCCAAATGCGATTGTTTTTGCATCAGGTCATGTAAAAGTATCGCAAATGGTAAAAGCTGGAGTTGCTCTAAATATTATATCCGTGGTATTATTAACCATTTTAGGTCATACTTTAATACCTATAATATTCAAATAGATTATCTTTTAAAACCCTGTATAGCATCTTTATGATTTGGGAATTGTTCTACTAATTTATCAAAATTAGCAATTTCAAAATCTTCAAACTCAAAACCTGGAGATACTGTACAACCCACCAAAACATAATCTTCGTCATTATCGATTAAAGCTTTTGCAGCAAACCAGTTTCCTCCTTTGATAACATATTGAGGATGCTCTCCTGCTAATAGATCTTTTCCAACTATTGTTTCCAATAATTCACCTTCTGGAGTTATTTCGACAATTTTTACTCTTGCTCCATCATAGTGATGCCAAATTTCTGTGTATTTTAATTTGTGAAATGTAGAAAATTCCCCTTTTCCCATTAAATAATATATGGCAGTTGAAGCATTTCTCTCTAGATCGTCAGATTTGATATGTGTTGTTTTGTGCGACCTGTAAGTTTCTACATAATACCCTCCTTCAGGATGAGGCATCATCTCTAAGTAATCAATGACTTCTTGTTTTTTCATTTATAAGTGGTTTATCTTAATTTAATCTTTTATACAAGATAAATATTTTTCTATCAACTAGTTACCTATTTCATATAAAAAGAACTACTATTAAAGTTTATTTTGTTTTTGAATTCATACTAATATTGTACTTTTGACATATGTAAACTTCTTCATATATAAACCGTTATGAATAATAATCTTAAGAATTTTGTTGATGTTAGCTTTTCAATGTTAGATGAAAATCACCCATTAAAAAAGGAATTTTTATCAGTAGGAGAATTAGTTAATGTTAAAGAGGGAGACTATTTAATAGATATAAAAGAAGAAATGAACTTTGTTCCAATTGTGACTGAAGGTATTTTAAAGGTTACAAGAGAGGACGAAGATGGTCATGAATTATTCTTATATTATTTAGAATATGGCGAGACTTGTACTATTTCTATGATGTATCAAGAAAGTGCCGTTTCTGTAACCGCAGAGGAAGATTCTATTGTCTATAAAATTCCTTTAGAAATTATCACTGAGTGGACAACAAAATACCCAGAATGGAGAAATTTTGTTATGAAAGCTTATAAGGCAAGGTTTGATGGGCTATTAAAGGCTATCGATGAACTTGCTTTCAAAAAAATGGATGAGAGGTTATTAAATTACTTAGATAAATTAAGTAAGATAAAAGATAGTAATATATTAAATATATCACACTCTGAGATAGCATTGAATTTAAATTCGTCTAGAGAAGTTATTTCTAGATTATTAAAGCAATTAGAAAAATTAGGTAGTGTTAAATTGGGTAGAAACAAAGTTGAATTGCTAAAGTAACAATTATCACATTGAGTTAATTTATTTAATCTTAAATTCGTTGAATAAAATTAAACTCAAATTATGCAATTCTTAAAGAAATTATTTGGCATTGGGCCAAAAGTCGATTACGCTCAATTAATTCAAGATGGCGTTAAAGTATTAGATGTAAGAACTACTGGTGAATTTAGTTCAGGACATTTTAAAGGATCTGTAAATATTCCTTTAGATCAAGTAAAAAAAAGAATGCCTGAAATTTTAAAACTTGGAGATCCAATTATTGTGGTATGCAAATCAGGAATGAGAGCTTCCAATGCTAAAGCAATAATGAAAAATGCAGGTATAAAAGAAGTATATAATGCTGGAGGTTGGACAAATCTTTAAGTAAAAAAAGTATAAATAGAATGCTACCCAACATCGTTAGGTAGCATTTCTCATTTATACTATTATCTATGAATTATTTTTATAATCCTCCTCCGCTAGACTGTAATTTTCTTTTTTGACGCCCTTGGAATTGACCTCCGAAAGCATACGAAAATGAGAGTCTATATACAGGATTTTCTTGCTGGAAATCAGTCATCTCTACAAAACCATCACCGTATGATGTTCTTTGTTCACCACTATATAGAAGGTTATTAATTTTAAAACTTAAACTTCCTTTGTGTTTCAAGACTGATTTTTTAATAGCTAAATCCATTGAATATTGAGGATCTGTAATACGCTGTGCATCATATTTTTCCGCAGTATATCTACCCATTAATTGTAAAGTCAAAGATTTAATAGGAGTAATTTTTGCACTCAATTTAGCGGACCAGTTGATAGGATTTGCATCTGTAGGAATTGTAAATTCTTCATTTTCATCTTCGATATCTAAATAGTAAATATCAACTGAACCATTCCATTCCCACCATTTCGTCATTGAATAATTCGAAGACAATGAAACACCTCCTGTCATTGACTCTCCTAAGTTTCTATAGGTCATGATTGTCAAATCTCTATCTGGATTATACTCTACAATTTCTCTGATTATATCTGTTGAATGACGCACATAGAATGATGAATTAAAACTTACAGCACCTCCCATGTATCCATAAGACAACTCCATAGAGTTTGTGAAAGACGGTTGTAAACCTGGATTACCAACCATTACACTTTGAGGATTTGAAGACATCTCAATTGGTAATAATTGCATCACATTCGGTCTTTTTATTCTTCTAGAGTAACTCACACCAATTGTGTTTTTGTCACCTAATTTATGCTGAATATGTAGCGAAGGGAATAAGTTTTGATAATCAATTGTATAAGTTGTATCGCCAATTGAAGAGTTTGTAATTTGTCCTTCCATCATTGCTGTTTCAGCTCTTAAACCAGCCTTGATTCTTGTTTTCCCTAACTGTAAAGAATAAGATCCATATAATGCATGTACAGATTCAGCATAAGGATATGTATAAGACAATGTGTCATCAGAAACGTAATTTACGTTTTCAACATTCATTTCAGCATCAGTTACTTGTCCTTTATATCCTACTTCAAAAGATGACTTATTACTTATTTGTTGGTCATAATCAACAGCTAACTGTCCAAATACCCAATTCGCAGTATTGCTATTACTTGTTAGAGGTTGCCATTCTCCACTACCAATTCTTTGAGCATTTCTTGGAGAAATATCAGCTTCTCCAATATTAGCAAATAAATCAATTTCTAAATTTCCTTTTTTGAATTCTTTTCTGTGATTTAGATTATACTGATCTCCTTGAGCAAGATTATAATTTTCTCCTAATTGGAAAGTGCTACCTTCAACATTATCACCATTCATATATTCATTAGTAAATTCAGAAAAAGCATCTGACTTCCATTGCCATCTTTCGTATGCAAAAGTTGATGTATTCGTTGAATCCCAGAAATAATCCATACCTAAACGAACATTTCTAAATCCATTATCATCATTGATATTTTCGTATTGCTTTAAATTATTGATAGAGTTATCAGTATAATCTCTGTATAGATCTCTTTCATTATCCCACTCATTTGAACTTATATATGACTGAGCAAAAAAGTTGAATTTACTTACTCGATAATTTAGCCCAACAAAACCAGAATATTTATTATTTGAACCTGTATTTAAGCTAAAATTACCATTGAATCCTTTCAAAGCATCTTTCTTTGTAATGACATTGATAATGCCTGAAAGACCATCAGGATCATATTTTGAAGAAGGATTTGTAATTACTTCTATACGGTCAACGGCATCCGCTGGAAGTGACTGTAAAATTTGGTTGATATCCATTTGAGAAGGTTTTCCATCCAATAGTACTCTAACATTATTGTCCCCTCTTAATGAAATTGTACCATCCGCTCCTACATTTACCTCGGGTAAAGTGTTTAAAATTTCAGAAGTTGAATTTCCATCAGCGATCATGGCCTCACTGACATTGATCACTTTTTTATCAATTCTATTTTCAATAAAAGACTTTTCCCCAGTGATTTCCACTTCATCCAATTGCTCAATAGATGATTTCAATGTTATTTCACCAACATTAATTTTAGAAGATTTTTGTGTTAGTTCAATTTCTTTTGTGAATTTTTCATAGCCAATAAATTGAACTACTAATGAGTATTTACCTAATGGAACTTTGGTAATAGAAAATATTCCATTTTCATCGGACATCGCACCTGTAATTGAAGTATTATTACTGTCGAATAAAGCGATTGATGCATAGCTTATAGGATCACTTGTTTCTGCATCGATTAGTTTACCACTTACAGTACCTTTTGCTAGTGGTTCATTTGCTAGGGAAGTAAATGATGTAAAAATTAGGCATATAAATGCTATATATGCACATACTAGAGTAGAAGTTTTCATAGATTTTAAAAAAAATAATAATTTGACACTAATAGTTTTTTGAACTGATTTTTATCGATCAGCAAATAGTAAAGAGCTGATTATAAACAATTTAATGGAAGCTTATAATAATTTACAATCATTTAATATTTGATTCAATTATAGATCATGAATTTTAAATTCACAAACAAAACGCAATAAAAATTATAAATTTAATAATAACACACTGTACGCTGTAACACCATCGAACAGGACTGTCCATTATCGTACGAATTTTATAATTTTTATTTCATTTCTACCTTAAAGACATCTTGAAATGATAAGGGTTGCATTAACAATGATTTTTATTAAAAAAAAGTTTAATTTAAATGAAAGACCCTATCATAAAATAGAATATGAACAAACAAGAGATCAAAGAACATTTTCAACAACAATTAGAGTTATTGAAAATAGAAAGAAAGGAAGATTTAGAACAGTACAAAAAATTAATGAGTGATACCTCTATTGAAGAGAGAAGAAAAAGAGGTATATGCTGGTATCCGATTCAATTAAATAAAACTTCATATGATGCTGGTGACCGAATTATTGTGGAAGTCTCTAGAAATGAAAATCATACGGAGAATCATGTTTTTCAATCAGGAAAAAGTATTAGTTTATTTTCAACAGCAGGAAAAAACGAAGAACATACTGAAAATGTAAAAGCTGTAGTGAACATGGTAAAGAAAAATACCATGACGATCACACTAAATAACGATGATTTACCGGAGTGGATAAATGATGGGCAATTAGGAATACAGTTACTTTTTGATGAAAGTACATACAAAGAAATGGAAAGAGCATTAATGATCTGTAAGGATAGTGATACAATGCCAATCTCAAAGCACTTATTTGTTTTCTTTGGAGATCAATCACCGGAGAAAAATAAAATTCACAAATTTGATGTTCCATATTTAAATACTAATCAGAATAATGCTTTAATGAATGTTTTAGAAAGTAAGGACATTGCCATTGTACATGGTCCTCCTGGTACTGGAAAAACAACAACAATTATTCAATGTATTATTCAAAGTTTAAAAAATACTGATCAAGTTTTAGTTTGTGCTCCAAGTAACGCTGCCGTAGATCTTCTGACAGAAAAATTGGTAGAGAAAGACATAGATGTTGTCAGGCTTGGTCATCCTGCTAGAATAACTGATACAATTCTAAATCAAACTATCGACGTAAAAACAACAAAGCATTTAAGATATAAAGAATTAAAAGCGGTAAAGCAACAAGAAAATCAATACCGAACTGCTGCTCAAAAGTTCAAACGAAACTTTGGAAAAGAAGAAAGAGCAGAGAGAAAAATGCTATGGAGTGAAGCCAATAAATTAAGAAAAGAAATAAGAGCACTTTCTGATTATATTTCTAAAGATATCATTGATAAAGCACAAGTTATTGCATGTACATTAGTTGGTGCTTCCACTCAAGTATTGAGAGGTAAAAACTTTTCAACTTTATTTATTGATGAAGCCGCACAGGGGTTAGAAGCAGCTACATGGGTACCAATTCTTAAAGCTGATAAAATAATATTAGCTGGCGATCACCAACAGTTACCTCCTACTATTAAATCGATAGAAGCAGCAAAAAATGGCTTAGAGCTAACACTTTTCGAAAGATTAATCAAATCTAAAGAAGTAGATGTAATGCTTACTGAGCAATATAGAATGCATGAAAAGATCATGAATTTCTCTTCGAAATATTTTTACAAAAATCTACTCATTGCAAATGAACTCGTCAAAGAGCAATTGATATTCTCTGAAGATCTACCCTTAGAATTTATTGATACGGCAGGGACTGGTTTCTATGATTATACTGATCCTGAATCTTTAAGTACAAGTAACAAAGAAGAAGCTGATTTATTAAAAAAACATTTAGAACTTTATTTAGAAAATCTCAATGCACAAAATATTCAAGATGAAGTAAAGAATATAGGTGTAATAACTCCATATAAAGCACAAGTCAAAAAATTAAAAACAGCTTTATATCATCTTGATATTGATGAACATTTAAAAGAAAAAATTAATATTAATACTGTTGACTCATTTCAAGGGCAAGAACGTGACATTATCTATATTAGTTTAGTAAGATCCAATGAAGAGGGTATTATTGGTTTCCTACAAAACACTCGTCGTATGAATGTTGCAATGACTAGGGCTAAAAGAAAGCTTGTTATTATTGGTGACAGCAGTACAATTTGTCGTCATCAGTTTTATAAAGAATTTGTGGATTACACTCAAGAAATCAATGCTTATAGAAGTGCTTTTGAATTAATGTATTAAAAAATTGTAGCACTATTGATGAAATTTTGGATATTTGCATCTCATTTCCAACTTTTTATCAATCTCACTGTGCCACCGAAAAATAAATATTATGTCTTCTTAGTGATAACTACCTTCATTTGGGGGGTAAATTTTCACATTACACAAGTTGCTTTAGATTATACTTCTGCAATGTTAACAGGCAACTATAGGTATACTCTTGGAGCTATACTTTTAGCTGGTTTTATGTTTTTACAAAAACCTACAAAAAAGGATATCGAAGATTCTAAAAAACAATGGAAAGGAATCATCTTCATCGGTATTGTTGGTGCTTTTATTTACAACATCTTATTTTTAGAAGGAATGAAATACACTTCTGCATTTAACGGTGTATTAATTATTGGATTAACTCCTTTGAATACAGCATTGATTTCCATTCCAATGTTAGGGCTGCGGTTAACCAAAAAACAAATTCTAGCCATTATTTTTGGTTTCTTGGGGATACTAATGGTGATTTCTAAAGGTGATCTTGAAGTAATTACAAACCTTTCTTTTTCAAAAGGTGATTTATTTATTCTAGGGGCAAATCTTAGTTTCTCTTTTAGTAATGTATACTTAAAGAAATTCTTAGGTGGCATCTCTCCTCTTTGGTTAACTACTTTAATCACTATTGTAGCTTGTATTTGCTTTAATATCTTTAGCATTGCTAATGAAACATTTATTTTCCCTACTGACATTACTTATATCAGTGCTATATTTTTTATGGGAGCATTAAGTACAGCAATGTGTGGAGCTTTTTGGTTTATTTCGATAAAAGAAATTGGAGCTGAAACAAGTGCTTTATTTATGAACCTAGTTCCTGTTTTTGGTGTAAGTGCGTCATTTATTTTAGGAGAACCAATTGTTACCGCACAAATCTTTGGTGGTTTGTTAGTCGTAATAGGTCTTTTAATAAATAGCTTTAAGTGGAAACCTAAAAGAAATAGCATTAAAAACTTATCAACTTAAAAAAAGGCAACCAAATGGTTGCCTTAATTGTTATTTTGAGTTATTATTTTATCTCTTGTTTATTGATATAACTGCTACACGTACTCCAACTTGAGCATTTATTGAGCTCACTGTTTTGTCAGAATTAGCATAAAATACTGTTGTGCCATCCGATTGTACCATAGGAGCAGCTTCATCTACCATCTTCATAAAAGATTTACCCTTATTTCGGATTGTAACTACTTTTGTAAGATGATCTATATCTCTAACCGACAACTGAATGTTATCTTCGTTATTTAATTCAAAATTATCTTCTAAGAAATGAGCATATTCTATTTCTGATTTTGATGCTTGAATCAAATCAAATGCTTTTTCTTTATCTTCACCATTTTCAATCGTAGTGATGATGTCTTTTGTAACATCAGTTAAATATTCTTTACTATCTAAAGTCTGACCGTTAACAATAAATGATGATAAAATAGAAACAGTAATCAAAAATATCTTTCTCATAAAAGCAAAAAGTTTAATTGTACTTATAACCTTTCTAACGTAACTGAGAAAAAAAAGATTCTTGATTTAATGAAAAAGTTTCTTCGATAAGAAGCATTAACGAGAGTTAACACTAATTCACTCCAATTACCTCAATATCAAAGATTAAAGTAGCATTCGGAGGAATTGGGCCAATACCTCTTGAGCCATAACCTAATTCAGCAGGAATCATCAACATTGCTCTTGAACCGATTGGTAAATTTAAAACTCCTTCATCCCAACCTTTAATCACTTGCCCAACTCCAGCTTGGAATTCAAATTCTTTGTTACGATCTCTAGATGAATCAAATTTTTTCCCATCTTCTAAAAAACCTTCATAATGTACGATCACATTCTCACCTTTCTTTGGTTTTCTTCCATCACCTTCTGTAATGATTTTTATACCTAAACCTGACGGTAAAAATTCATACCCTAATTTATTTTTTTCAACGTTCCAAACCTCAACAGCAGTTTGAATAAATAATAGTTCATAAGCCGAAACCTTTAGCTTTTTATCCATTACAAGCTTTTTATAAGCTAAAGGGTCGTCAGCCTTACTGAAATCAAAATCTAGTCTAACTTCTTTTTTCTTTCTATCAAGAAAAAAATACGATTTACCTTCAACGAACTTGGCACATAATCCATCAAATCTTTTATCAGTGTAACAAAAGTCTGATTCTTCCTGTGAAGGATTACATTTATCACATTGCCCAAAAGAATAAGTAGTCGTGAATAGTAAAACTAAAAAAACGAGATGTTTCATATATTAAATAGAATTTTAAATTTTGTATGATCAAATATACAGTTGTATGTATTTTTTCTAAAGAATTGTGTTCAAAATGTACAATAATGAACAGTCTTTTTTTTTATTTTATTTTAACATTTAAAATGAAACCAAGTTCAACACCTTGTATATCAGTGATTTACGAGAATAAGATAGATGATTACACTTTTTTGGTCAAATTTTAGATTTGATTAGTTATAATTATAGTTCAAATAAGAATAAACGTAACTTTTTACATGATTCATACTAGTGTACATATAGGTAATAATATCTTTAAGATCACGGAAGACGCCAAGCAATTATTGGAAAGCTATCGTGTTGCTTTATATGAACACCTTAAGAATTTCAATAATTCTGGAATCATAATTAAGGAGTTAGAATATAAACTTTCTGAACTTCTCCTTCCCTATATAGACAATGAATTTGATTTCTTAACTGAAGATGATGTTAAGCAAGCAATACTAATTATTGGTTTACCTGATGGCTATACAATTCCTGATCTACAAAACAAAGTGGAAGAAGAAGAGTACTATAACCAATCTATTTACGAAGGTACTGTTACTACTCTATCTGAAAAATTCAAACATCTATATAGAGATATAGATCGTCAACAAATAGGTGGTGTAGCTGCTGGTATTGCTGATATATTGAGAACAGATCCATTATGGATTAGAATGTTATTAATACTTCCCATCTTTTTACTTGGAACTACTAAAATACCTTTAGCTATTGTTTGTATTTCTTATCTGATCGGATGGTTATTATTACCTGAAAAAAGAAATATCAAAAGAGATCCTAATACCAAGATCTTCTTTAGAGATAAAGAAAATAAAATGATTGGTGGTATTGCTTCAGGATTGAGTAATTACCTTAATATGGAAGTTACTTGGCTTAGATTAGGTCTTATTGGACTGAGTTACATGATTCATGAGTTGATCATTGTTTATATAGTAACTTGGATTGTTACTCCGTATTCGAGGTCATTAAAAGATAAATTCCAGAGTAAAGGTGTTCAATTTAACCTTAATGAAATTGAAACTTACCTTACAAAAACATTTGAAAAAACTAATTTCTCTGGTGAATATTTTGGTAAAATCTACAAGAAAGTTGAAAACACAAACATAAATGTTAGCCCTTTATTATATAAATTATGGAGAGCTTTAAGTTTTATATTTGGTTGTTTTTTATTCATTTCTACGATTATAACCATCATTACAACCTTACCATTTATTGCTGTTAGTTTGAAATTTGTTTCATTATCTTCAATAACTAGTATTATATCTGAAGATTTTGGTTTTTTCACATTAATGGAATATGATAAAAACTTCTTAAATACATTTCAAGATAGTATACCAAATACTTTTGCAATAATATCCACATTAGAATTTACTGCAGCTGCCTCTTTAATGATTGCATTGAGTATAACATTAATGGCTTTCAAGAAGGTATTAAAGAATACTAGTTGGGTAGGTTTAGTGATTTCTAACGTTGTATTACTTGTTTTAATGCTGACTGCTTTAAACATGTCAGTTTATAATATAGATAATCAAGCTTCACATAAAGAAGAAGTATTTATTCCAATAAATGGTGGACCTATTAATATTAAATTAAATAAATTAGGTCATATCGATGCGAATGAAGTAGATATTCATATCAATAGTTATGAAGGTGATAAAGTAAAGATGGTCTTTTTCCATAAAGCACTTGGAAAAACTAGAGAAGATGCAATCAGAAATGCCAAAGCAATAGATTATTTATCTTCAATTCATGATAATGATATTACTTTAGGTTCACATTTTTCATTTCCAAGAGGTGCTAAATATAGATATCAAGAACTTTCTTTATACGTTTATATTCCTCAAATGAGACTTTTCACTATTGATGAAGTCCTACAGGCGAGATTAAAAAATCAAGACCTTGCTTTTGATCAGTATAATCAAGACGAATTTTTAATGTTTGACAGAGATGATTTATGTCAAACAGTACAAAATAATCCCTTTCAATTGTATACAAACCCTTCTAAAAAATCAGCAAAAGCACCAAGAGTTTTTAGACAAAGGGTACATACAACAGACAGGCGTGATCATAATTCTATCAACTTTCAAATTCACGAAGGATTTGATACGCTTAGATTAAATGGAAATTTAAATGTACAGTTAAAAGTAGCCGATAGACGTGAAAAACCATTGATTATCTTAGGTAAGAGTTCTACTTATCATTATAAAAATGAAAATGGTGTTTTATCAATTTATCCATTCAATAAATCAGATGAAAAAAATGAACAATTAACGATTACAGTACCAAAAAACATAAAAGCAGTTGAGTTTAAAGGTAATGGTACATTTAATTTAAGTTCATCAAAATCTGATTCATTAAAGATTGACTTGGATGGTAATATTGATGCAAATGTATGCATGAATACTGAACTTTTGTACACAATACTACAAGGTTCGTCTGTACTAAATATTTCAGGCAGCTCTTCTAAAGCCTACATTTTTGCAAATGATGGATCAAAAATAGAGGGTAAAAAATTCAATGTAAATGAATTGAAAGCAAAAGCAAAAGGGGTTTCAAAAATAGAAATGACAGCTAAAGAAAGTGCCATTATTTTTCAATCCCCTTTAAGTAAAGTAACTATTTTAGGTGAGCCTCTTCATTTTGAAAAACATACACAAAGGTAAATTAAGACCTGCTTACAATTGCTTTTCTATGTACTCTCCAAGCATTTAAACCTCTTACTTTTCTTGCTTCTCCAAAGCTCGACAACGTAATTTTTGGTCCAACACTCCCATTATCTGACATATACTCATCAAACATCATAGCTAGATTCATATTTAATGTCTTCTTTGCATCTTCTTCATTTACAAATTCAAAGTCTGCTGAATTTTCATCTATTACTTTAATCTTATAAACATGTTTATAAGTTAATTTTCTTGAAGAAAGGTTTGTAAGAAAACCATTACCATCAGGTTCTGCATAAAATACTTCTAAGTAGTCCCCTGAAGAATTTTCTTCGTTTGTGTTGAAATCACTAGATTCATGCCTAGATGCTTCTATCTTAATTTCTGGAGAATTATCTGATTTAGATATTTTACTTTCAGTCAACATTATAAACATCTCATGTTGCTTATCTTTAACCTCAGCAAATGAATCTGCTACTTTTTCTGAAAGTTTATCAATATAAGATTTATTATTAGAAATTTCTTCTCTTAAAATATTTTGCAATTCTTGTTGACGTCTAGTCATTTCATCCGATACTGTATTCATTTGTTCTAATTCAGTATCTAATTTCGAATTAAGATCTTCAATCTTCTCAGAAGTAGTTTCTTCGATAATGTTCATTTTATCTCTTAATTCTAATCTTTCTCCCTTAATCTTGGTAAATCTTAAATCAACTTTCTTTAATTCATTACCATGTTCATCTGTAAGGAAACTAATTTCTTTATTTAATTTCTCAAATTGTTTTGAGAATGAGTGTAAGGCATCATCTTTAACATATTCATCTTTGATATCAATGATCTGTTTTTCAACTTGATCTATTCTTGTCAAAAAATCATGCATAGATTCTTTTTGGAAAGAAGATTGATTTACATTACTCAATTGATCAGAAATAACAGTCAATTTATTTTCTAGTTCATCAAAAACTTCTCTAATTTCTTTCTGTCTTGATTTTTGCAAAATCTCAATTTGCTCCTCAATTTTTTCTATTTTTTTTAAACTAGCTTCTAAAAGTTTGATCTTTTCTTGATCTTCTTTTTCTTTAGATTCCAATCTTTTATTATCTGTTTCAAGATCGTTGATACGTTGTTCTAATACTTGAAAACGTTGTAAAAACTCAATTTGCAACCCTTTTATTACATCTGATTCCTCATGAGAATTGTACTCAACATTTTCAATGTTAGGTTCACTTTTTACTTCTTCTACATAATTTTCGGTAGCATCAGTTTCTTGTTGTATAGTCATTAGAAAGGTAAAGATAAAATTTGCTGTTTTAGAATCCGATACAAATACTTCTAAATCATTGACACTTCTAGCCTCAGATATATTCTCTAGGTTATCTACTATTTCATTTTTATAAGCAAATAATCTATCTATATCCCATGTAGGAGTTCTCTTTGATAATGAATATAATTCGAAACAAACTTCATTAAAATCAGTATCATTAATTTTATTATATTCTAAAAAATCAAATTTTGAATATAGGTTTACACCTCTCCCCTTTAATTTAAAGCATTGCTTTCCATCCCCGATATCACCTTTTCCTTCTTTAAGAAGAGAATAAAATCGATAAACAGAATATTCAATAATTTGAAAAAATATGCTTTTTTTATCAGGCTGAATCATTGATGAAATTGTCGATTATTTAGATAATAAATTCTCGGATTACTATTTTATACAAATTTAATGTAAATCAGTGAATACAGAATAATATTAACATGTATTCACACGTGAGTAATAAAATAACTTTGAACCATCGCTATATGTAAAACTTAAAAATACTTGAAAAAGGAATTTTCTCTTAAGAAATATGGTAATAATTATGTCATTAGGTATTTTTTTGCTATCATTTCTTTAATAAATCATAATTATAATGAATAATTAAACTATTTTTAAGTTGAAATATTTTCACCCTTTTTAAACTAAATTTAGAATGAACTTTAAGTCTTTATTACAGTATTTATTTACTTCAATTTTACTTTTATCATTAACTTCTTGTGGACCTGAATCTCCAGAATTTGTTAACCTCGAAAATATGGAAATGTTTTCTTTAGAAGATGGTAATTTTGTAGTGAAAGCAGAAGCGGTTTTATATAATCCGAATAGTGTTTCAATCACAATCGATGAAATATATGTTGATGTCTTGGTAAATGGTAATAATATTGGGTCAGTAAACCAAAATATTACTTCTGAAGCAAAGAAAAAGTCAGAATTTAAATTACCGCTTGAAGTACAATTCCCTCCAAAAGCCTTATTTAAAAATTTATTAGGTGGTCTTTTAAATATGGCAACTGGTGAAGATTTTGAAGTACGTTATACTGGATATATCAGAACAAAAGTATTAGGGGTAAACTTCAAAGTACCATTTGATCAAAAGGAAACAATTGGTTTGAGTTTGTAAAATCTTTTTTTATATTAAAAAGGTCATGAAATAATTTAATTTCATGACCTTTTCGTTTATTCTAATGCCACTTTTTGGAGGTTGATAGAAGTTCTATATGATCTTCTTACATTATTCATAATAATCTCAACCATGTGCATATCCGTCGCTAACAATAAGAAGAAAGATTTTTCATCGATAGTGTAAATATACGTATCTGAAAGTGTATACATTTCTCCGACCCATGCTTCTGCTTTTGGAGAAATATATGTTCCAATCATTGATCTTTTCTTATATAAAAGTGTGTGTACATCTCCGTTACCAATAGCAACTTCACCTGACTTCACAATATAAAGCCCTTCTTCCTTTAATTGATCTGCTGTCGTAATTGTTTTACCAGAAGTATAAAATTTCAAATTAGAAACCTCAGCAAGTTCACTCAACTCATCCCCAGTTAAGCCATGAAACTCAGACATATTAGAGAAAAATAATGCTTTAGAAAAGGTGAATTTTGGCGTTTCTTTCCAATCCAATGAATTTACATCTCTCAATAACTCCCTTAAATCAGATTCCATTTTCTGATCCAATCTATGGTATGACTCTTCTAAGATATCAGGGAAATTTATTTTCAAAATCCATGCTGCCAACTCAGATAATAATTTATTTCGATCAAATAAATAACCTACTAAGATATTTGGATTACAAATTCTAGGTTTATAAGCTAACGCATACAATGCTGCTGCTCTAGCCCAAGAAGACAGCCAGTTAGGGTCTCTAGTAGCTAACCTTATTAAAGCATAGTCACTTGTATATGTTTCTCTATAAAATAACTCTTGTAGTTTTTTAACTCTTTCCTCTGCTGAAGAATCTTCAAATAATGGTAAAACATACCCTTTGATATCTTCATCAATCAATACATCTAACAATTCAACTGCATATCCAATACTATCAGCTGTTCCTAACTCATGGTTTTTTCTAATAAGATCAAGAGAACCTCTATCATAAAGCATATCAAGAATCAGAAACATTTGATTATAATTGCTCAATATTTCAGATTGTATAGCTCTTTGAACTAAAACAGTTTCTCTAGAATCTTCAATTTCCAATGAAACAGCTATATTCCAATAACAGTTATTTGCTTCTCTTTTCAGAGCTTCCTTTAAGAAAATAATTTGATATTCATCTTCTGCATTCCAACCTAAAGCACTCAATAAGGATAATGCTTCATATGAAATTTTCCTCTCTGGAGATGTAATTTTATCTGCTAACAATTGAACTGATTCTTCTGAACCAATTTTTGCATAAGCTTGAAGAATTAATCTTTTTGTCTGTTGAATTTGGCCATTTTTATGAAAAGAGTTTTCTAAAATATTTGCTCCATCCTCGCCTACAGCCACAATTGCAGATAAGGCCACTCTTTCATCTCCTTTTATTGAAAGACGTTCAACCAAAACTGGAATCAGATTGGATAATTTATGATACCCCACCAACGACATTGCCTCAACACGAACATCATAATTATAATCTCTAATTAACTTGGAAACTACATTATCTAATGATTCATTATAATGACTAAAAATTAGTCGTGAAGCCTTTATTCTATCTTTTGGATCTGAAGATTTTGAAAATTCAATGATATTTTCAGCATTGGCTTCTAATAACACTTCAGCTTTTAATTCTTCAGAAAGGCTTTTAGCAACGCCCGTCAATTCATCATCATCAAAGGACCCTTGAATAAAATCATCTAAGGCAGTTGTACTTTCGTAAATTCTATACTGTTTAATTTTACCTAAAGCAATTCTCTTATTGACAAACCTCAATAAATTCCCCTTTTCAGAAAGAATTGACCTAAATAGGAAAATATCTAATCTTTCAATTAGTTTGAATAATAATGGTGATAACTTAGTAGATACGCTATTCCATCTATTTTGAAGTAAATTTTGTACTTTATTATTTTGAAATCTTTTACCTATTCCATCAAAGTATTCTGTCTCAGTAGAATTTGCGGCTAAAAGGTTTTGTAATGACACTCTATATTCATTATACATTTTAACAGTAATGAATACCCATACAGCAACAATTCCAAAGATTACAAAGTTATTGTAAAGAATATTGTACCCTCCCATTCGGGAAATACCAATCATAATGATACCGGCTCCAAGAGTTGAAATTTGAGCAACTGTACCTTCTACCAATGTTTGAGCTTCATAACGAATTTCTGTTGGAAGAGGAAAAAAGAAGATCTTAACTGTTGGATTTTCTAGTGAATCTCTCAAGGCATCTGTTACAAGTTTAGACATTGAAATAATCAAGAAAAACATAAGGAATACTTCAGATTCTTGACTATGTCCAAATAAAGAACCTATGACTAAATCAATCACACCAAAAAACACAAGTAGACCTGGTAATAGCATTAATGAATACTTTAAACCATATACTTCAAGAATCTTATCATTCAAAAATGTTTGAACTAAGAAAGATACAATGATAACAAAAGCTTCAAAAAAGGCTAAGAAATTGGCTAGTTCTTGTTCCTTAAGAAAATATTGAGGAGTAACTGTAACAAAGGAATAGTCAACAAATGCTGCAGAAAAACTTGAACACATAACAAATGTACTAATCACTAAAAAGTACTTTTTGTAATCTCTTAAACGAACTCGTTGATGATCATCCTTTTTATTTTCATCTACAGTAAGTGCCTCTGCAGCATGCATTCTAAATTTCTTAAGGATATAAATTAAAGAAACTAAGCACCCCAAGTAAGAAAATGTTCCAACTAGAGACAAATAGTCTAATGATGGTAAAATTTGTTGGATTAGGGGTACTGAGAAAAATGCCAATATAGTGGCCACTGCTTGACCGGTATCAATACCACCCGAAAGTCTTTTACTTTGTGAGAAATTAAATAAACGACCAAAAGCACCCCAAAATATCAAGAGAGAAATCGACGCAATTGGTCCTAACGTAGCAAATCCAAAAAAAGCAATCCATTCATTTTCATGAAAATAAATCAATGATGCAGAAATCCCCCCAATGATCATTAATATGATAATGGAAGTAAAATAGACCAGCTTCCTAAAACCAATTATATTTTGGAGTTTAGAGAAAACAATTGTGAAGATAATTCCTAAAACTCCTTGTGTAATTAGTGCTAATGGGAAATCATTTTCATTACCAAATGATGATATGAATAGCGTATTAATAGCAACACTATAAGTCGCCATAAAAATACCCGTAAAAAATCCTAAGGTTAATAAAGCAGCAATTCTTGGCCATTCTGAGGGTAATCCTCCAACCATCGAAAGCAATATTCTTTTCATAGTATAAAGTAGTGAGTTTATTAAAAAGAGCTAAAAGGTAATTATGGAATTAGTATAGGGTTATGACTTTTTAATCATATTTTCTTGTCAATATCTCATTCATGATATAAGCATCTCGAACCCTATTGGGACTTTTTAAGAGCTGTGTTATACTTTTCTGTTTCTTTTTATTTTTTTTCTTTTTTGTAATATTTTTACCTTTATCAACTTTTTCACGATCTATATCAATAGCATAATCATCTTTCCACTGATATTCTTCTTTTTCAGAATAATACCTATCCATTCCGGACTCATAGGTATTTTGCGCTACTCTTGATGGACTATATTCATCCAAATCAGAAAGAAGCCTCTTTTCAGAAGAACTAGGATCTAATGGATTTAGTTCTTTTTGACGATCGATAATTTTACTTGGGTCAGATAAAACATTCAATAGATCTTTGAAAGAATTAGGTTCATTTGAATTGTAATCACCTAAATGCTCTTCTGATTTGTTATTATTAACTTCATAAGAAGGTGGAACAATGTTATCATCATCAATATTATGATTGTGTGTGTCCTCCGTTTTCTTTTTTCCTAAATTGGAAAGAAACCAATAGAGACCAATACCTAAAATTGAAAAAAATATTTCTTTAAAATTATCCATTACAAAAAATCTACTGAAAAAGTCATGTCATTCTCTAATAACAAGATTATAGCATTAATTAATAAATATAATCATTCTTAGATAAAATCTATGTTCTACAAAAAATATTAAGGTATAATTCTTTAAAAATTTAATATTATAAAACTTTTCATCGATATTTAGTAAAACATTTTTGTACTTCAATATTTAGAAACTATTCGTATAAATATATGAGCAATCTGATAATTTGGTTTATTATTTTCCCTATTTGTATCCTGTTTTTATTCTATATAAAAAGAAGTTTAAGTGACAGTAAGAAACAGTTACAAGAACAAAAAGAGAAGGAACTAAAAACTTATGAATTGTATTTAAAAAGGTTTAATGATATCAATAACCTTGAAAAGTTGGAAGTACAAGTCACTAAAGTTGCTGGAACAAAATATAATAATGAAGATACAGGTGTAAATCGTCAAGATATTCTTTCTTCTACAAAAGAAAATGAAATTTTGATGTTAATTCCAGATGAATTAAATCGATTTGATAAAGATGCAATCAAGGTTGTTCGTTTAAATGGTGAGCAAATTGGTTTCTTGGATATGGATATTTCAATAGAAATTAAATCACGTTTGCAAAATCAATCACCTGTTGAAGCAAAAATTTTGAAAATTTACAAAGAAAAAGGCAACTTTGAGGTTGAGTTAGTTTTACAGCGTTATAGTCGTAAACTAAAACAAAAACTTTAAACAGTTGGTCTAACAACTAAATAATAATTTAAGAACAAATGACAAAGTTAGTTAACTATCTAATGGGTGCAGCATTAATCTCAGCGATTGGATGTTCATCACCAAAATCATCGTCAACTGAAGAAGAATCTTCTTCACAAAAAGTAATCACTGTTGATGAATCAAGTTATAGTTATGATGCTCAAGGAACAGTAGTTTCTTTTACTGCTTTTAAAACATCTGATAAAGTCGGTGTTGGCGGGAAATTCACAAAATTCGATGTGACACCAGCAAAAGCATCTGTAGATAATGCTATTGATATTTTACCTGGTTTAAAATTCACAATTCCTGTAAATTCTGTCGAAACAAACGACAATGGTAGAAATGCTAAAATCGTAGAATTCTTCTTTGGAACATTAGCGAATACTGTTGATATCTCAGGTGAAGTTAAATCTGTTGAAAATGGTAAAGCTAAAGTAAGTATTACTATGAATGACATTACAAAAGACGTAGAATTAACTGCAAAAGCAGACAAAAACGTAGTTGTAATGAAAGGTATGATTGATGTAAAAGATTGGAATGGCATGGATGCTATCAATGCATTAAACAAAGTTTGTTATGACTTGCATAAAGGTGCTGATGGTAAATCTGTTTTATGGCCTGATGTAGAGTTATTCATTAAAGCTAAATTAGCTCAATAGAAAAATAAACATATAAAAAGCTTCTTTTCAGTGTATTCGGTAGGTAACTATTTAAGTGTTGTTAAACCACCTATCTATTAATATTTGGTCATTTTTAGATGGACGTCCTCTCTTTTTAGGGGGCGTCCATTTTTTTATTGACCTATGGATTAAAGTT